>JAQTRN010000173.1 GCA_028711795.1 Dehalococcoidales bacterium
CGGATATGCCGGAGGTTGGTATCTTTGCTCAGCGGGCGAAACACCGGCCTAATCCCATCGGGGTTTCCGCGGTTAAACTGATAAGTGTCCGGGGCAACGTGCTGACCGTCAGGGGACTGGATGCTATTGACGGAACCCCGGTCCTGGATATCAAACCATATTTTCCCTCTTTTGACCGGGTGGAGGAGCCTTCGGTCCCCGAATGGGTAGGCCGCTTGATGGTTGATTATTTCTAGCTGACTGCATCAGTGGTACAGTCCTGGAAAATAAGACTGGTACTTCGGTTATTCGAGACTGTTCAGGTATTCCTTCAGCCAGGTCAGAGCGGCGGTGGCGGCCTGGTGCTTGTTTTGTTCGCGGCTTCCCTGGAAATTGTGTTGCCGACTGAATATTCCGTCCTGGTGGGATAGCCCGAGATAGAATAGCCCCACCGGTTTGCCCGGAGTGGCCCCACCCGGTCCGGCAATCCCCGTATCCGCCAAACAGATATCAACGCCCAGTAGCTTCCGACCGCCACCGGCCATTTCCTCGGCCACCTGGTGGCTGACAGCACCATATTGACTCAGGGTAGTCTCTTTGACCCCGATTACCCGGCTCTTTATTTCGTTATCGTAAGAGGTAACCGACCCTTTATAGTAGTCGGAACTGCCCGGGACGTTGGTTATCAGATGTGATATCAGACCGCCGGTAGCTGATTCCACTACTCCCAGGGTCAGCCCTTTTTGTCGTAGCCGGTTCCCGATTTCCTCTTCCAGTCTTGACATGAGTCTGTCTCCTTGCCCGCCGTTAGACAAATCCCGCCATCAAGGTGAAAATAGCATCGTCATCCACCTGGTGGCCATTACGTCCCAGCCTGTCCGTCAGCCGCGCTACCAACTGCCGTTTTCGCGGATTATCGAGGTCATCGAGCTGGCCGTATATGCGCACCCGACGGCCAATTTTGAAGTTAGCTCTTTCCTCGGGTGATAGAGCCTGGAACCGGTCGATAATTTCGAGAAATTTCTTTTTGTCTTCCGGCAGGTTACCCTCAAGTTCCTGCAGCAGGTTAGTGATATGGTCACTGACGTAGTTGGCTTGGCACTGTAGGTTCTCAATCAGGAGCCTTTCCTCAGCGACGATCTCCTCATCATTGGCCCGGACAAAATTACCATTAGCGACTTCCTTGTAGAGGGGCATTCCCTCTTTGATGGCCAATGTCCGGACGCGGATAAAATCGGGGTCGATTTCATTCAGTACCCGGGCGGTCTCCAGGGCGTGTTCCCGCCACATTGTCTTTCCGCCCAGCCCCAGGATAACGTACTCCGAAAGGGAGATGCCGGACTCCTTTACCTTCCGGCCGCCGGCGATGTGTTCCGCGGCGGTGACTCCCTTATCCATGTATTGCAGCAGCGGGTCGTATCCGGACTCCAGTCCGATGTGCAGTCGGGAGAGTCCCGTCTGATGGACCTCTCTCAGTTCCTCTAGACTCTTCTTAGTGACGGTATTTGACCGGGCATAGCTAGTTATTCTCTTGATATCCGGGAAGGTCGTCTTCAGAAAATTGAGTGCCTCGACCAGTTCGTTAGTCCTCATGATGAGGCTATTAGCATCCTGAAGAAAGACATTTTCGCCGCCAGAGTAGAGCCAGAGAGCGACGTTGCGAAAAGCTTCGTTGGGCGGAGCATTTAGCACCATGATAGCCATATCCCGAAGAGTGGTACCCGGGCCAGATTGCGCCGAGGCTTCCAGTATCTTATCCCGTATCACGGCGGCGGTCTCGATATCCTGCTTGATCTCTTCCACGGAACGCAGCCGGAATTTGGCGCCTTTATAGGTGGGACAAAACCGGCACCGGTTCCAGGGACAGTTGATCGTTGCCCGGATGAGCAGGGAGTACGCCTCATTCGGCGGTCTGATCGGACCTAATTCAAAGGAATATGTCATTCTAGGTAAGGACCTGACCTTCTGCGGCTACTGGGTCCTCTTCTTCTTTCGACGTCGCCACAGGATGATTCCGAGTACGGTCCCCCAGACAGGGATGAAGATCAGCAGCCAGATAATTAGAGTGCCCAGCCATTGTCCGAAGGTGACAATACCCCGTACGGCTGATTTGAGCACCTCCAGGGCGCTCCAGCCGGCTCTGACCAGGGGTTTATCCGTGGCGGCAGGGCTCAACTGTACCGAGACTAAAGCCATTGAGGAAGTCCGCTCCAGGTACTGTATCCGCCCTTTCAGTTGTTCAATTTCCTGTCGTATCCGGGATAGGCTATCGTAGATCTTGAGGATTTCATCCACGTTAATCGCTTTTTCCAGTAAAGCCAGGTACTGGCTTTCAGTAGCTTCAGCGTTGTTCAGACGGGACTTTAGGTCGATGTATTCTTCGGTCACGTCCTGGCTGTTGGTGCGCTCGGAGACTATTCTTACAGCCAGTTGTCTCAGCTCGCTCATTACCTGTTCCAGCTTATCATCGGGTATGCGGATGGCGATATGTCCCGTCCGGTCCTGCTCCTCCCCGGATAGCCAGGAGGACACAACGTAGCCCTGAAAATCAACGGCTAGTCGGGTCACTTCGTCCTGGGCCTGGGCTACGTCCTCAACTACCAGCGACATATCCGCCGTGCGGACTATCACCCGCTCG
The DNA here is from genome assembly GCA_028711795.1 of Dehalococcoidales bacterium. Lineage (GTDB taxonomy): Bacteria > Chloroflexota > Dehalococcoidia > Dehalococcoidales > JAQTRN01 > JAQTRN01. Next base: position 2,618 of record JAQTRN010000173.1, read on the forward strand.
GTGTCATCCGTGGCGGTTCCACCGTCCACTTCCGGGGCCGGCGGCGATATGGATCCTGAACTGCCGACACTGCCGCTTCCCGTTTCGCTCTTCGCGCCCCCGCAAGCTGGCAACACCAGCAGACACGCCAACAGTAACGCCAGCGATATTACTAATATCTTTCTCATGTGTTCACTATACCACATAGTCCTGATGAAATGGAAAAAACAGGTCAGAAATCGAGCCCAGCGCCGATCGGTTTGGCTTAATTGAAGAAACTGCGGATGATATCAAACTGGCTGGGTAGCAGTCCCAGTATCAACGGGAACCTGTCCAGTAGTATCCTGCCCAGCAGTGATTGGGAGACCTGGCTACTGCCGAAGAACTTTACCCAGAGAGCTAGCAGGACGCTCCACAGGAGGATACCCATAGCGAACTCGAAGACAGCCCCGGCGAGATGGTCGAGCCAGCCAAACATGGTCGCGGAGACGACTGCTTTTAGTATCCGGCCGATCAGGAATGCTACCACCATCACCGCGGCCAGTATGACCACAAAGGCGATAACATTGGCGATGCTCCTATTCGGTATAAAGCCCAGGACTCCTGCCACCGGCTCGTAGAAATTGCTGGCCAGCAGTATTCCGCCGGTGATACCAATCAGGGAGAATAGAGCTTCGATAAGGCCCTGCCGGAAACCGATAAATATCTGGATGAGCAGGGCGATTATGATCAGAATATCGAGCCAGTTCATACTATACTCCTGTTTTACCGCTAATTTTCATTATAACATGTATTGTCGTTGGTATTGTCAACCCCGGCAGGGGCAGAAAAATCATCGGCGCATGGTGGCCGAGTCGGGGACTAGCTCTGTGTATCTGACTTGACCCACAACCGTTCCCCGTCAGTGGTGAATTCAATGGTACCCCGTT
>JAQTRN010000174.1 GCA_028711795.1 Dehalococcoidales bacterium
GTGACGGCTTGTGTTGACCGACTGGACTTTCATCATCCGGTGTTTGTCGGCGACCTGCTCACACTGAAGGCCAGTGTAAATCTAGTGGGTAAGACCTCGATGGAAGTAGGCGTCCGTGTGGAATCAGAGAACCTTATCAGTGGCCAAAATTGGCATACCGCTTCGGCGTACCTTACCTATGTCTCCCTTGATAAAGATGGCCGACCAGTAATGATTCCCCCGATTATTCTTGAGACGGAAGACGAACTAAGGCGTAATCGCGAAGCTCAACAGAGGCGCGAGGCCAGACTGGCGCAGACAAAGCAGTAAGAGGTAACTCCGATGCTGGCGAATAGTTGAGCCGCGTCTACCCGCCCTCAATGGGTGGCAGCAGGACAACCGAATCCCTGTCTTTGAGGGGCGTCTCCATGCCGGCCAGTAGCTGGTATTCTCGCCCGTTTATCAGAATACGTAGCCCCCTGGTTGCCGTCAGTTCTTGAGTGAAGGCGCCGCCATGCAACTCTCCCAGCCGGTCAGCGAGGCCGGAGAGCTTGATTGCCTCCGGGGTACTTACCGTTTCTTTATAAACGCCGGCCACCTCTCTTAGCCTGCCGAAAAACATTACCTCGATATCCATGTCTTTCTATTTCAGAGTAAAATCCAGCCCTAATTCCCCTAGTTTTTCTCTGGTGGGAATGCCATTGTCATCCCAACCGCGCGCCTTATAGTAATCCGGCAGCAGGATGTCCGTCTCGAACACCTGTCCAGCGGCGGTACCATGGGGCATCGTCTCGGTGGTGATTCGTTTGGGAAAGACGTCATCCTTCTTGTTGAAGCCCTCACGGACGTTGAACATACGCTCCAGGTTGAAGATTCTTTCCCCCACTTTCCAGAGGTAAGCCGGATCGGCAAAATCCTTCACGCCGGTAGCCGTTGATATGAGTTTGGCATACATCTCCGGCGACATCATGTTAGTGGCGAAAACGCAGAGGGTTCCTGTTTCCATCATTGCCTGCTTGTCCTGGTTCCATTTAGCCAGCGTGCCCTTGTTCTCGGTGGCAAACCTGTCTGCCTTGTAGGGAATAGGCAGCCCGAACATTTCCTGCGGGGCGTAGCCAGAACAGTGGTCGGCGCCGTTGTTCGAAGTCAGCAGGTTGAGGCCATGGGCCTTGGCGCCACGCGGGTCGTAGGCCGGCAACTCCAGCCCTTTCACCTGGATTGCGTAGTCAATAGCTCCTTTGCCAATCTGGCGGGCTGCGCCGACTGTCCCTTCGGCGAGGACGTTGCCGAACCCTTCGCGGTAGGCAATTTGCCGGACAAGCTCCAGCACGTATTGGTCACTCCCGTAGGCAAGCTCCATACCACCGGTGTCTTCTCTGTTAATAATGCCTCGCTCGAAGAGCTCATAAGCAAAGCCGATGCTGCTGGCGACACTGATGGTATCCAGTCCCAACCGATCGCACAGGTTATCGGCGGCAATGATGAGCCCGCTATCAACCACGCCCATGGGGCCGGAAAAGCCCCAGATTGTCTCGTATTCCGGGCCCTCTGTCCAGGAGCCGGCGTATTTCCCCTTATTCGTTTTGGTAATAGCGCCGCACCTCAGTATGCAGCCGAAGCAGGCGGTGTGCTGGTAAGTGAGGTTGTTCCACTCGGGAGAGTCTATCTTCTCCCAGTCGGGTAAAGTGCCGTCCTGGAAGTTATGGGTGGGGAACATGCCCAGGAGGTTGGTGAACTCTGTGTGGCGTGTTCCGACCTCACGGCGGGCCTCATAGCTGGGGTTGGCGCGGAACGAGTCCACCTGCTCCTTGACGGCTTTCCTGAATCCCTCAGGGTCGGCTATCTCGATTTCCCGGGAGCTGCTCCTGACCGCTATTGCCTTGAGGTTCTTCATACCCATAACGGCCCCGCCGCCGCCACGGGCCGCCGCCCGGCGGTCGGAAAAGACGCCGGCCACCTTGACGCCACGCTCTCCGGCCGGCCCGACGCAGACCAGACGTATGCGGGGGTCGCCTAACTCCTCACGAATAAGCAAATGGGTATCATCACAATCCAATCCCCAGAGGTAGGTGGCATCCCTCAGCTCATATTTGCCGTCATGTATCCAGATATATACCGGTTTCGGGGCGCTCCCCTTGATGGCGACACCGTCAAACCCGGCAAATTTTAATTCGGAAGCAAAATGGCCACCGCCACTCGATTTGAAGATAGTGCCGGTTAGGGGTGATTTGAAATAAATCTTCCACCGGGCAAAGGATTGAGCGTTCGTCCCGGCCAGGGGGCCGGCCATGTAGATAATCTCATTGCCGGGACTCAGGGGATCAGTTCCGGCCTTCAAGTCGTCGTAAAGCAGCCTGGTGCCAAACCCTCGGCCACCGATATAGTCGTGGATGAGTTCCGGTGAGAGGCTCTCTTCAGAGAACACTCCCTGTGTCAGGTCAACCCGGAGAATACGGTTTTTGTAACCTCCCATACAGTCTGCCTCACCTCCTGCCTTTTGCCTGAGTATATAAGATTTCCACGGTACATTTCAACCAAAACATTATGGCACAGGAATACTGTGATAACTCGCCGGAAAGAATACCGGCAATACTTCTACATAGAAAAGTTATATTTTAGGTAGAAAACCAGTTCTAGTCTGGCGCGGAGAATGGTAAAATAGCGCATGATTGAGATTCAGAGGAATGCGGTCAGACTTCTAGAAGTGGTTAATGCTCTGGTGGAGTGTTTTGCCGAGATGGAGCAGCAGTACCCCAAGGTGCGGGTATTACGTAGTGACATGCTCGATTACCTGGACCGTGACCTGAAGCAGCTCCTGCAGAGGTATGAGACCTGGCTGAGCAAACTGGACCCGAAGTCGCCGCTTCTCAATAAATAGAGCGGTCGGTTGACCTCACTCGATTTGATCAGGTCTCACGGTGGGCGTGTTCTGGTGTGGACTCCCGTTGGGTTTCTCCCAAAATGTTGTATCCAGGAGAATAAGGCAATATCGGAGCTTATTTTGGTTAGTCCTTAACATTGAAAAACAATCAAAGGAGGCGAAGCGACGCTCCTGTCTACCGTCGCTTCGCCCCTTGATAACTAACCCGGAGAAAGGCTGGCCGAGTATTCAGCGGTAATAAGCTGGTTGATGATGGGCATAGCCTCCTTGATACTGATGGCGTACCCCATTCCCTCAACGCCTACCTCGGCTACTTTGATGCTGTTTATGCCGATCACTTCTCCCGCCAGGTTAACCAGTGGGCCGCCACTGTTGCCGGGGTTGATTGCGGCGTCTGTCTGGATTAGGCCGGATAGAGTCTCCCCTGGAGACGTAGTCAGGGAAACCTCGAGCGCACTCACGATTCCTTTGGTAGCGCTAACTCTCAGACCCAGTGAATTGCCAATAGCCACCACCCACTCACCAACCTGTAGCTTGGAGGAATCCCCAATCTCAAGTACCGGCAGGTTATGAGCGCTGATCTTGACTATCGCCAGGTCAGCGACCCGGTCGGTACGTACAACCTCTGCCGGGAAGCTCCGCCCGTC
>JAQTRN010000175.1 GCA_028711795.1 Dehalococcoidales bacterium
CTTAACCAAGAAATTCAAGGACCTGGTGGCCGTAGACAATGTCGACCTGGAGATTGAAGAGGGCGAGTGTTTCGGACTACTGGGGCCCAACGGCGCCGGCAAGACCACGCTTATCCGGATGATTATCGCCGTCTCGCCGCCAACCAAGGGTGATATCCGGATACTGGGCCAGCCCCTGGCGCATAACGACCGGCAAATCAAAGCGGTCATGGGTGTCGTCCCCCAGCATGATAACCTGGACTCGGACCTGACCGCCCTGCAAAACCTGCGGACTTTTGCCCGCTATTTTGATATTCCGGGCAAGGAAGCCCTCCGGCGCAGCCAGGAGCTGCTCAAATTGTTCGAACTGGAGAGCAAGGGGAAGAGTCGTATCCGGGAGCTATCGGGGGGCATGAAGCGGCGGTTGCTCATAGCCAGGGGGCTAATCAACAATCCCAGGATCCTGATTCTTGACGAACCCACCATCGGCCTCGACCCCCAGGCAAAATACCTGGTCTGGCACAAGTTGACCGAACTCAAATCGCAGGGTATCACCCAGCTTCTTTGCACCCAGAATATGGACGAGGCGGCTAACCTCTGCGACCGCGTGGCTATTATGAACCAGGGCAAAATCCTTAATATTAACACCCCGCAGAGACTGGTCGCGGAATATGCCGGTAAAGAAGTATGGGAAATAGAGGCTGACTCAACGGCCAAGCACCAGATTATCGAGCAATTACGCAGCCACCGGCTTGACTTTGAGGATACCGGCTACAGAATCTATGTCTTCCATGCCGAAACGAACGGGGATATCCGGGAACTGGTAAACATCATGGACAAACTGAAGCAGAGACCGGCGACTCTGGAAGACGTCTTTTTCAGACTGACGGGGAGGTCACTAGCAGAATGAGGCCCTTTTCTTACCGTTTTATCAGAGTATGGCAACGCCACTTCGACGTCCTGTTACGGATGTGGCATGCCGAGGTGCCGGGCTATCTGGCGGAACCGATCATTATCCTGCTCACTATGGGCCTGGGCCTGGGCGCGTACATCGGTGTGGTTGATGGCCAAAAATATATTGAGTTCATTGTGCCCGGGGTGATTGCCAGCTATGCCATGTTTAGCGCCACTTTTGAATGTACCTATGGCAGTTTTACCCGCATGGAGTACCAGAAGACCTATGACGCCATCATGGCTACCCCATTGAATGTTGAGGATATCATCGCCGGGGAAATTTTCTGGGGGGCGACCCGCTCCTGTTTCACCAGTATCATCATTTTGCTGATTGCCACCGTTTTCCGGCTGGTACACTCACCCTGGGCGCTGCTGATCCCGGTGCTCTCTTTCCTGCACGGGATAATGTTTTCCTCGATCGCCCTGTTCTTTACCTCGATGGTACCTTCGATTTATAGCTTTGGCTACTATTTCAGCCTGTTTATCACCCCCATGTTTTACCTGAGCGGCGTCTTCTTCCCGCTGGCCGCCTTTCCCGACTTAGTGAGGAACCTGAGCTGGATAGCGCCGTTAACACCGGTGGTCTATCTGACGCGGGCTCTGATCAGCGGCCAGTTTTACCCGCAGCTTCTCCTGACGCTAGTCGAAATAATCGGCGTATCCGTGGTGTTCTTCTCCGTGTCGCTGGTCACTATGCGGCGACGGCTAACCGTATAAGCAACGTAACCCGGCCAATACGGTTAGCCTCGTTACCTGATTTACCCGATATTGAGAGTCGACAACTCCTTGCCATTCTCCCGATAGTGGACGTTCCATCTGACGCATAGGGTATTGAGGAAAGTCTTGGTATCGGCACCTGATATATTGTACAGATCGGCCAAAAAACCATGTAACAGTTCCCCGCCACTCATTCCCGGTGTCGGCTCTGCCGGCCCGGGTAGGTTGATGAAGACGATCTCCATCATTTGTTTTTGGTACTCGACAGCTGACCCCATAAAATACCTCCCCTTTCTATTTTTGACTATCTTATTTAGTGCCAAGGACACCGGTCAATTTTTGTCCCGATTCATCCTTGCCAATTCCATAATGTCCTGGCGAAAATACCGTCTGGCACCATGCGTAAATTTTGGCACTGCGGCTTGAAAACCATTTGTCCAATGGACTATAATGGAGTCCAAGTAACCGGGGGTGCAAACGTGACGACCGACAAAAGCAGAAAACCAATACCCCCGTACATCTCCTACCGCTCGTTTCGCAATTTTATCGATGGACTGCAGTTAGGGATTCCCGCCCGTATCGACCGCAGCTATTGGGGCGACCGGTATTCAGGCAGTACCGGCACTCAACTGATGGCCGCATTACGCTTTTTGGGCCTGATCGATAATACTGGCTCGCCGTTAACCCGGATGCGGCAGTTGGTCTCAGCCAAAGGAGCCCAGAAATCCGAAGCCCTGAGACAGATAGGCCTCAGCGCCTTCAGTGCTCTCCTGGAAAAGTCATTGGACCCCCAGATAGCCACTTATTCCCAACTGGAAGAGGCATTCTACAGTACTTACCAGGTAAGCGGCGATGTTGCCCGGAAATGCATCAAATTTTTCATCAGCCTGGAGAGTGATGCCGGCGTGGTCCTGTCTCCGTACATTATGAAAAAGTCCAAGCCGACCCGGGCCGCCGGGGGACGTAAGCAGAATACCGCCAAAACGAGCGCCCGGACAAATCGGAATGTGCCAGTTCCACCGGCACCCGACCAAATTCCAACCAGGGCAAACTGGCACGAAATGGTACTGACCAAGTTCCCGACTTTTGATCCGGCCTGGCCGGATGACGTGAAGATCAAGTGGTTCGAGGCCTTCGACTCATTGCTGGAAAAAGGCCTAACCTCAGGCGTGGAGAAATAGCCGGAGTAAGTGTCTACGCAGCCCTGGCCCGAGGCCCCAATTAGCTAAAAGTCGAGCACCTGATAGATAGGAAATCCCGAAATGACAACCGTCTTATCCCAAAAAGATATCCAGTGGCTACTACAGCAGCAACCTCCCCTGATTGAGGACTATATTAACCTGGAAGAGCAAATCCAGCCCAATGGAATTGACCTCACTCTGCATGAGGTAGCTCTACCACAGTCCTCGGGAAGGATAGGCTGTAGTAACGCTCAACGGTCAATACCGGCCACCGTGCCACTGGTTTACGACGGGTTGGGCTTTCTCAGCTTGATGCCCGGCGCTTACATCGTCACGTACAATGAAATCGTCCATCTACCCACGAATGTTATCGCCCTGGCCACGCCCCGGTCCAGCCTGCTCCGCTGCGGAGTCACCATAAACACAGCTGTATGGGACGCGGGCTACTCCGGCCGCTCTCAGTCTTTAATGGTAGTTTACAATCCTCAAGGGTTCCACCTACAGCGGGATGCCAGAATTTTGCAGCTAGTGTTTTTTCAGCTAACGCAGGATACAGAAGGCTACCAGGGTATCTATCAGGGCGAAAATACCTGATCTCAATCAAGATAGCTGATACAGGATGACGGCCTTTCCCTGATATCAAATTTAATACCGGACTGACCAAAGAGGTCCA
>JAQTRN010000176.1 GCA_028711795.1 Dehalococcoidales bacterium
CTCGGCCACCCATCAATGGGATCAGAGCGTCGTATCGACCGCCACCGCCTACTTTTTCATCGTCTATCAAGAATTGGAACATGACTCCGGTATAATACTCAAAGCCTCTACCTGAAGTTATGTCAATTTGATAATCACAGTCAACAGCCGTCAGAATGTCGGCAATTTCGATGAAGTTATCAAGTGCCGTCTCCAGCCCGGGTGAGCCGGCAGTAAATAAAGTCCTCGAATTCTTAAGAAATCCCGAGTGCTTGCCTTTAAGGTCAAGTAAAGGAGTCAGCGATCTAAGTAAAGCTGGTTCCTCCAGCCGTAACTTAGTCAATGCCTCTCCGTTGCCGTCCAGAATCTGATCGAACACTCTGGTTTGATCCGGAAGGCTGAGTCCCAATTTGGCCAATAACGCTTTGATTAAGCCAGCATGGGATATTCTTAGCTCTACATCCCTCAGTCCCAGTTTTTTTAATACTTCGGCAGCCAGTGTAATCAACTCCACGTCAGCTATCGCGGAACTCTGGCCGATCAACTCGGCGCCACACTGCCATCGCTCCCGGTTCTTTCTACCCGTCTCTTCAAAAATGAAAACGTTGGCCACATAGAAAAGCCGGGCTAACTCTTTCGTTGACATACTGTCAACATAGAGCCTGGCTACCGGAATAGTCCCATCGGGCCGTAACACTACCCTTTCGCCGCTCCAGCCATCCCAGTCGAGGAAGGAATAAACCTTACTCAACATACTCGGCGTAAGTGTGCCGGTGGCGGTAAATAAATGGAGATATTCCAGGACCGGAGTCCGGACCTCGTCATAGCCCCATTTGAGACAACTATCCCGGAAGGTGTTCTCTATCAGGCGGAAACGGGCCATTTCTGTTGGAGATAAGTCCCGTGTCCCCTTACATCTCTGGACTTTCATATCACTCTCCGATGGCAACGCATCATTCTATACTAATTCACGTGGCTATTCAACTTTATCGTATGATTCTTCATTGTTTCAGCTTAAGTAACCCTGCAACTGCATCCATCAGGTTCACTTAATCCTATTTGTTGTTACTTGTCTCGGTTGGGATGATCTTAAACATACTGGCAGTCCAGAGGCGCCGGGTTCTTTCCGGTAAGGATAAGTTGATCGGAGGCGTGGCAATACTACGGACGGCTCTGGAACCGGAGGGGCTGGTGCTGTTTAAGGGCGAGTTACGGCAGGCAGTCTCAGATTGTGACTGCTTATAACGGGACATTTAGTACGGTCACTGCTGACCACTGAGCGTCGCGTCACCGGCGACGATCGTGGTCAGTCTACCGTTGGGTTCCCGGAGCAGTAGACTGCCGTCCCGGCCCACTGACTCGGCGGTGCCTTCGTAGACAGTTTCACCCCATTTAACTCTGATTCTTTTACCCAGGGTGAGCAGGTCATCACGCCATTCTTCATAAGGCGACTGTCCGGACTTGAGTGTCAGGTACAGTTTTTCCATCTCGCTTAGCAGACAGCGCAGGACATCCAGTCGCGATACTTCCCGCCCCAGTTCGTCGGAGAGGCTGGTGGCAATGGAATGGATCTCCGGCAGATCAACGATCCTTAGGTTGATATTGAGGCCAATGCCGATAACCGCATAGTCCACATTGTTCCTCCGCACTCCATTTTCGATCAGGATACCGCAGACCTTCTTTCCCCTAATAAGGACGTCATTCGGCCACTTAATCTGTGCTTTCAAGCCGGTAACCCGGTTGATACAGCGGACGACCGCCAGAGACGATATCATAATCAGCGAGGGTAGTTCAGTGATTTTGGGATAGAGGACGACTGATACCGCGATACTACCCTTCGGTGATAGCCACGGGCGCTTTATTCGTCCTCTTCCGGCCGTTTGCTCATCAGCGGTGACAATTGTCCCTTCGGCGGTTCCAGCCAGTACCTCTCGCCGGGCCACTTCCATGGTAGAGGTAATACTGGGGTAATACAACACCCGTTGCCCGATAAAACGGGTGTCCAGATCTTTAGTGATGGAGGCTGGTGACAGGTCATTTTCTGTCATGGCGTTAACCTTCCCGATAGATACAAAATAGCGTTATGCGGAGTCAGGTAAGCGGAACAGATTCCTGGCATTCCGCGTTGTCTCTTGAGCGATTATCTCTGATGACACCTCCCGGATATCGGCCAGTGCAGTCACGGTAAGTGGCAGATATGCCGGCTCATTCCGCTGGCCCCGGTGTTTTTGCGGCGGCAGGAACGGGCAGTCTGTCTCCACCAGCAGTCGGTTTTGCGGAATCTCCCGGATAACACTTCGTAAAGGTTTTGACGATGGGTATCCGATGTATGCCCCGACGGATATGAAAAAACCCATCGCCAGGTATTGCCGGGCTACTTCTATATTACCACTGAAACAGTGGATTATCCCCAAAGGACGCTCACTCCGGCCGTTATGGGCGTCGGACCAGTCGTGAAGTAATGGTAGCATATCCTTTTCCGCCTGACGGCAGTGTATTATTACCGGCAGGTCCAGTCTATCGGCTAAGGCCAACTGCCACTGTAGTGCTTGTAATTGTGTTGCGGGTGGTACTTTGCTCCGGTAGTAGTCCAGGCCGATTTCACCGATGGCCACCACCCGTGGTTTGTGAGCAAGCTCAGCCAAACTGGTTAAATCCGTCTCCCGCATCCGGTTAGCCTCATGGGGATGAAAACCCACTGTCGCCAGTACCTCATGGTGGTCCTCAGCCAGTTTGATTGCCGCGCGACTCGACTCCAGGTCAATTCCCACAGTGATAATGATACTTACGCCGGAATCTCTGGCTATGGCTATCACTTCAGAGCGGTCTTTAGCGAATGGCGCCATATCCAGGTGCGCGTGGGTGTCAATCAGGGGAAACATTTATCTTTGTATTACTGGCCTTCTTTCCTGGTCGATTGGGTCCTTCTCTCTATTGGGGTAAAGCTCGTCTGCCGACGACTTCTTGTCTGATATACCACGTCTGGACGGCCTCGATCACCTCATCGGGCTGATCACACACCCTGAGCAGTTCCAGATCCTTGGTAGTGACAAAATCTTTAGTCAGAACGAGGGTCTGTAACCAGTCCAGAAACCCTTTCCAGAACCCGCTATCGAACAGTATTACCGGGAAGGGTCTCACTTTATGGGTCTGTATCAGGACCAGTATCTCGGTTAGTTCGTCCAGTGTGCCCAGCCCACCAGGCATGACGATAAAAGCGGTGGCATACTTTACCAGCATTACTTTGCGCACAAAGAAGTGGTGAAACGTCATCGATTTGTTACTAAAAGCATTGCAGGTCTGCTCTTCGGGTAGTTCAATATTCAGGCCAACAGAAGTCACACCGGCCTGCAAGGCACCGCTATTGGCTGCCTCCATGACACCCGGGCCGCCACCGGTAACGATGGAAAACCCGAGCTGCCCCAATCGGCGGGCAATCTCCTGAGTCTGTGCATAGAGTTTTTCATCGGTATTGAGCCGGGATGAACCCCGGATAGTGACGGCCGGTTCTATCCCC
>JAQTRN010000177.1 GCA_028711795.1 Dehalococcoidales bacterium
AGGCAAAGGCCACTCAGAATGCGATTGCGGCGCGGAAAGTTTTCCGGTTTGGGCTTAGCCCCCAGGGGGTATTCGCTGATCAAAGCTCCCTGTTGTATGATCTGACGGGCCAGATTAGCGTTCTCGCTGGGGTAGACAATATCGAGGCCGCAGGCCGAGACAGCGAAGCTACGGCCGCCAGCTTCCAGAGCGCTGCGGTGGGCTACGGAGTCGATGCCTTTCGCCAGGCCGCTCACGATGGTAATCTTGTTCCGTACCAGGTCGGTTACGATTTCCTCAGTTACCTGTCTGCCGTAGATGGTGGCCCGCCGGGTGCCCACTACCGCCAGACACCATTCGTCTTCCGGAAGTAGCGTACCCCTGACATAAAGGAGAGGCGGGTAGTCATAGATTTCCTTGAGTCGGGACGGGTAGCCGTCATCGTGGCAGGTGAAAAGGTCGATTCCATACCGTTCCAGCTTTTCCATCTCGTCTTCCAGAGACACTTTCGCCCGCCAGGTGATGATTGCCTGTACCGAATTATTGTCCAGTCCGGAATGCGTCAGTCCGGCCGGAGTGGCTTGCCAGGCATTCTCCAGAGTAGTGAAGTAGTTCTCTAGCTGTGTGAGCCGGACGCGGCCGATACCTGGAATGAGGCTGAAACCCACCCAGTATTTAATATCTTTATTGTCTGTCTTCAAAGCAACGCTTATTCTATCACAGCAACCTACCACTGACAATGAAGCCAGTCCTGACTGGGGTATGGGCAGTCAGTCATAAAAACAAAAATACTATATGTGTTGTGGGTGAATGGCGTTGCCAACCTGGGGAATGGCTATTTCTGAAGGCCCGATTTGCGGAATAACCGGGGAGTTGTGTATCATGTACTCGTACTTTTGTTTTAGTGCTGCGTGGGAATGTTAAGTTGAAAGGGTGGGGTACTACTAACCCCGTCGGAGCGAGTAACAAATGAGTTTGCGGGACAGAGTCCGTGCCTGGTTGGCCCTATCCCGCCCCCCGTTCCATTTGGTTGGCATTCTTCCCTTTTTATTGGGCACATGGCTGGCGTGGCGACTGGAACAGGTGTTTCGCTGGCCGGTCTTTGTCCTGGGAGTACTGGGTGTAGTGGCTATTATGCTGGCCACCTACTTTGCCGGAGAGTACTGGGACTATGAGGAGGACTCCATCTCCGGTTCCATGGGTGCCAGCCGTTTTGCCGGCGGCTCCCAGGTGACCCAGCGCGGTCTGGTATCACGGTCCGCCGTCCTGCGGGCATCTTTCATCAGTCTGGCCCTTGCCGGAGCTATCGGGATTACTCTGCAGTTTGTTTTCCAGACCGGAGTCTGGACGATACCGCTGGGTATAGCGGGCATATTGGGTGGCTTTTTCTATTCCACTCGACCACTACGGTGGGTGAGTAGTGGCTGGGGAGAACTGTGGATCGCCGGCTGCTACGGCTGGTTACCCGTGGCCATTGGCTTTTATTTGCCAGCGGGGACGGTCCAGCCACTGGTACACTGGATGACTATTCCCATCGGGCTGACTATCTTTAATGTGATTTTGTTGAACGAGTTCCTCGATTACGCGGCTGACCTTGCCGCCGGTAAGCGCAATCTGACAGTCCGTCTCGGACGGGAGCGGGCGGTCATTGTCTATGATGTGGTCGCTATTGCCAGTTGGGCGGTGGTGTTCCTTTCCGTCATTAGCGGTGTGCCGCTCAAAGTCTGGTGGTTTTACCTGCCGGTTATGGCTCTTTCGCTGGCGCTGGTTGTCCTGGTAACCGGCGGACGCTGGCGAGACCGCCGGACTCTGGGAAGGCTCTGCGGAGCGAACATAGTGGTCAATCTGGGGACGACGGCAGCCTTTATGCTGGCCTTTTTATAAAGTGAAAGATGACTGATTGGTTACCGGAATGGGGGAATAGGCCGAAGAAGCTGGTGCAGCCTTTCTGGTGGCCGCCGGACCTGGTGCTCCGCCAGGCTACCAGCGCCGTCTACCTGGGTGTTCTGTCACACTGGCGACACCTGACGGGCTGGATGCTGAATGACGGGTTCCGCTGTCTGCCCGGAGCTGCCGGGGCGCGCGGTATGGGCTGTATCGGCTTTCCGTCCCATCCCGTTTGGGAAATGACCAGGGCCTGCAACCTGAACTGTATCCACTGTCACGTTTCCGGCAGCACTACCGGCAGCGAACTGACTACCGGTGAGGCCAAGCATCTACTGGATGAACTCGCCGGGGTCCGTGAGTTTCGTATGATGGCCTTCACCGGGGGTGAACCGCTTTTGCGTAGCGACCTCTATGAACTGCTGGCTTATTCCCGGGCCCTCGGCTTCACCAACACTATCGCCACTAACGCTACACTGGTTGATGACCGGGTAGCCGAACGTCTCCGTGATTGCGGGACGGTGATCGCCGCCGTTAGCCTCGATGGCAATCCAGAAACTCATGACATGGTCCGTAACACTCCCGGCGCTTTCGCTGCCACCGTAAAAGGTATGCAGGCACTGCGGCGCGCCGGTATAGTGCTGCATATTAATATCACGGTCATGGAACACAACGTCAGTCAGATGGACTGGTTGATGGCCCGGGCGGATAGTCTCGGCGCTAGCTTGATCCTGGTATACCAGTTGGTCCCGGTGGGAAGAGGGTTAGCGATAAAAGAGGCGGCACTGGACAAGAAAGCTAACGAATGGCTGGTCCGTTTTTTGAATCAGTCCCAGGCCAGGACGCGGGGTATTATCGAGCCTGTGGCCGGGCCTCAATACTGGCCCTTCTTACTTAAGAAATCTGGGATCAGCGCCGGCCCGCTTTTCAGCCTGGCGAAACAGGTCTTTCACGGTTGCGCCGCCGGGCGCGGTTTTGTCTACATCAAGCCTGATGGTCAGGTGTGGCCCTGTCCCTTTATCCCGGTAAGCTGTGGGGACCTTCATCAGGCTGCCTTCTCCGATATCTGGGCTACTGCTCCTGTTCTGAAAAATCTGCGCGCTCGCCAGCGGTTGAAAGGTAGCTGTGGCGAGTGCACCTACCAGAGTCTGTGCGGCGGCTGCCGGGGACGCGCCTGGGTAGCCAGCGGAGATTATCTCGCGGAAGACCCGGCCTGCTTCATTAACTCAATGGATGACCGGTGACCTTGGAGCAAGGCCTCCGTGGTGCCTTAATACCCGCTGCTACTGGCCGGCAGAACTGTCACTCTGCATGATGCAGAAAGTGTTGCCCTCGGTATCCTGGCAGTAAGCTATGTAACCGATTCCCGGAACGGGCATCTTCGGTGTCACGGCTTTGCCGCCGGCCCGCTTAATTTTGGTGATGAATTGGTCAACGGACGGCACACTGATAGTATTGACTGTCGTGTTGTTCCCTGTCCGGCGGGTGATAGCACCATTAATCCCGGGCTCACCGTCCGATCCGGTGGTGATTAGCCAGTAGTCCTGTGGGCCGGCCCATTTCGGGATGTCCCAACCAAAGATGCTGGAGTAGAACTTGACGGCACGCTCCGGATTATCAACGT
>JAQTRN010000007.1 GCA_028711795.1 Dehalococcoidales bacterium
TCCCTCCGCAGGCTGTTGACAAACTGTTTGCAGGGTGCTAGATTATGGGCTAATTGTCGTAAAGGCTGAGAACAAGACTAGTACGCTGCCAGCGGGGCACAGAGAGTCGGGCCAGGTGAGAGCCGATGCCGGGCGCAGTAGCCGAATGGACTTGGGAGCCGCAAACCGAAAGTAACCGGAGTTAACGAGTAGGCTTTGCCGCAGGGGAAGCGTGAACAGGTCCCGGGGTATCGGGCCAGTTTGGCCCCGTACCCGCCGAGATGACCGGTCTATGACCGGTTAATAAGGGTGGCACCGCGGAAGCAGGCCTTCTGCCCCTTAAGGGGTGGAAGGCTTTTTTATTGAATGCCAGGTTTGCCTGGTGAAGATGGGCGACATAAGGAGGTAGAAAATGTTCCGGATGTTACAAGGCTGGCCCGCTGGGGCCGAGACGTAATAGCTAATGGTACGTGAATTATTGATGAGAATATTAGTTAGTCGGAAAGGAGAATAAGAATGGAAAGAACCAAGTTCATACTCGATGAAAATGAGATGCCAACTTCGTGGTACAACATCGCCGCTGACCTGCCAGAACCGTTACCACCCGAGCGACATCCGGCCACCAAGGAACCGACTCGCCTGCCGCCACCTTTGTTTGCTGAGGCAATCAATGACCAGGAGTTCAGTACGCAACGCTATATTGACATACCGGAGGAAGTGCTGAGTGTCTACCGGCTATGGCGGCCAACCCCACTCTACCGGGCACACCGTCTGGAGAAAGCCCTGGATACGCCAGCCAGGATTTTCTACAAATACGAGGGGACCAGTCCCGCGGGCAGTCACAAGCCGAACACGGCGGTAGCCCAGGCCTACTACAACAAGAAAGAAGGGATCAAGCGCCTGTCTACCGAGACCGGTGCCGGACAATGGGGCAGCGCCCTGGCCCTGGGCTGTATGCTGTTTGGCCTGGAGTGTAAGGTCTACATGGTCAAAGTCAGCTATTACCAGAAGCCTTACCGCCGTATTATGATGGAGACCTGGGGAGCCAAGGTCGTGCCCAGTCCCAGCATGGATACCGAGGTAGGCCGTCGCATCCTCAAGGAAAATCCTGATTCTCCGGGCAGTCTGGGAATAGCGATTAGCGAAGCGATCGAGGATGCTGCCGTTCATGACGATACCCATTACTCCATCGGTAGTGTTGCCAACCATGTACTGCTCCACCAGACCGTCATTGGCCTCGAGGCCAAGAAACAGATGGAGAAAGCCGGCTATTACCCCGATATCATCGTTGGCTGTATCGGCGGCGGTTCCAATTTTGCCGGTATGTTCCTCCCCTTCGTTAAAGACAAGATCGAGAAGAGGAAACCTGGCCTGCGCATCATCTGCGCGGAACCGCAAGCGGCCCCTAGCCTGACCAAGGGCGTCCATGCCTGGGATTACGGCGACGAAGCCGGACTGGCGCCGATACTGAAAATGTATACCCTCGGCCATACCTTTATGCCGCCACCGGTCCATGCCGGCGGCTTGCGCTATCATGGGATGGCTCCTATCATCTCTCACCTCTATAAATTGGGTTTCGTGGAAGCCAGGGCCGAATACCAGATACCCGTCTTTGAAGCCGGTATTAAGTTCGCCCGGACGGAAGGCATTATCCCGGCTCCCGAACCAAGCCACGCTATCAAAGTGGTGATTGACGAAGCTAACGCGTGTAAGCAGGCCGGACAATCCAAGACTATCCTGCTGACCCTATCCGGACACGGTAATTTCGATATGGGCGCTTTCGATGAATACCTCTCCGGGAAACTACAGGACTATGAGTACCCGGCGGAGAAAGTAAAGGAAGCTCTGTCCCATCTGCCACAGGTACCGGAGTAGGATACTAAGACGTTTTGGTATCGAGACCCCCTCAATTGAGGGGGTCTCCGTTTATATCAGGCCAGAGCAGTTGACTAAGACCGTTCATCACTGGCATCTTGACTTCTTTCTCACCGGTGTTAGAATATTAAAGCTTGTTCACGGTTTGTTTTCGGTGATACAATGAAGACTATGATGAGAAAGATAGGTTATCTGGTAGTCACCGTCATACTGGTACTGTCCGTTTTCCTGAGTGGCTGCAATCTGCTGCTACCCGGGCAGGACACGTCCCCGCCGGTAACTAACCCGCCAGTCACCAATAATACCGACCCCATTGACACCGGCTGGCAAACCCCGTCCATGAGTGGCAACGCTCCGTTGTTGCCCGATATCGCCAGCGTGGTCGCTCAGGTCAGACCATCGGTGGTGGCGATCAATATCGAGGTGATAACCTATGATATTTTCAACCGGCCGTTCACCCAGCAGGGAGCCGGTTCCGGCTGGATTATTGATGAAAGCGGCATCATCGTGACCAACAACCATGTCGTCGAGGGTGCTCAAAGTGTTACCGTGACACTGAGTGACGGACGGGTAGTGTCGGCAGACATGGTACGGACCGACCCGGCAGATGATCTGGCGGTGATCAAAATCAATGCCGGCAGACTGCCGGCCGCGGCCATTGGTGATGTTTCTAAATTGAGGGTTGGCGACTGGTTAGTCGCCATCGGCAACCCGCTGGGGCTGGGTATCAGCGCCAAAGAGGGTATTGTCAGTCGTCTGGGTGTCTCCACTACGGTATCGGCTGGGCAGACGCTGTATGACCTGATTGAGACCAGCGCGGCTATTAACCCCGGTAACAGCGGCGGTCCGCTGGTCAATATGGCGGGTGAAGTCATCGGCATTACCAGCGTCAAGATTGCTGAGGTCGGTGTTGAGGGCCTGGGTTACGCCATCAGCATCAATAGCGCCGCCCCGATTATCGATGACCTGATTACCGTGGGTAGGGTGGTCCGGCCCTGGCTGGGAGTGGTGCTCCGTACCGTTGATGCCGGGGTAGCTACCCAGTTTGGGCTGGCGGTCAACCAGGGGGCCCTGCTCACCGAGGTAGCCCAAGGTAGCCCGGCGGATAGAGCGGGACTGAGGTCGGGAGATGTTATCGTTAGTTTTGATGGTAAGGATATAACCAGTATTGATGACCTGGTGCAGGCGATCCGCACCAGTGCCATCGGACAAACGGTGCAGATAACCTACTGGCGGGGCCAAAACAGGAGCAATACTTCAGCCACCCTGGCCGAGAGTCCCCCGGCCTAGACTTAAACGAGCTTCTTTACGCCCAGACTGATATCATGGCCGTCCAGCTTATACTTCTCGGTGAAGACTTCCTCCGGGAAGACCCCTTCGATTAGTTGCTGCGAGAGCGTTTCCTGTCGGATATAGTCACCAAAACCCGATATTACCTCGCTGATGCAGGCTGTTCCCTGGTAGAAAGTAATGATATGGTCGGCGATATCAAATCCGGCGGAGCGGCGCATGGTCTGCAGGCGGTGTACTATCTCCCGGGCTATTCCTTCGGCTTTTAGCTCCGGGGACACTGTCCTGGGCATAGCAACTGAGTAATCGCCTTCGCTGACAATCACGTAGTCCGCTCCCTCACGCGCCTTGATTTGCTCGGCGGACTCCCAATTCAGGTCTTTGACGTTAAGCTCTTCCAGTATCTGGGGCTTGACCCTCTCCAGGCCGGCCTGTTCCTGTTGGGAACCAACGCTAACAAAGCTGACTGCCAGTGGCTGTCTTACCTTGATGCCGGCCTGGCTGCGGGCTGCCCGGCCCAGGCTGGACACCTTGATCGCCAGGTGGACATCGGCGGCCAGTTGCTCATCTACCCGGTCGATATCCGCTTCCGGGAAATCGGTCAGGTGGACACTCTCCGGCGATTCTTTAGACACGGGGCGGACCAGGTTCTGGTATAGCTCTTCGGCCAGGAAGGGCGTGAATGGCGCCAGCAGCCTGGATAGCGTCACCAGGCATTGGTAGAGAGTGGTGTAGGCTGCCAGCTTGTCGGCGTCGCTCTCACTCTTCCAGAAGCGGCGGCGGCTGCGGCGCACGTACCAGTTGGACAGGTCATCGACAAAGCTCTCTATTTTACGGCCGGCATCGGTGGGGTTATAGGTATCCAGCGCGGTATCAACATCAGCTATTAACTGATTGAGCTCGGAGAGGATCCAGCGGTCGAGCTCCGCCACTTCCAGCGGGGCGACTTTAGCGCCGGGATCAAACTTATCGATATTGGCATAGGTAACAAAGAAAGAGTAAACATTCCATAGCGTCAGGAAGAAGCGCCGCGTCACCTCGGCTACCATCGTCTCGGAGAAACGGCGCACATTACCCGGCGGCGACGAAGTGAAGAAGTACCAGCGCAGGGCATCGGCGCCGTACTTATTGATCACCGCCCACGGATGCACCACGTTGCCGCGGGTCTTGCTCATCTTCTCTCCCTGGGCATCCAGGATGTGTCCCAGGCAGATAACATTCTTGAAACAGGGGCGGTTGAACAGCAGAGTTGATATGGCGTGCAGACTGTAGAACCAGCCGCGGGTCTGGTCAACTGCCTCACAGATGAAATCGGCCGGAAAGCGCCCGTTTTCCAGTAAGGTGCTATTCTCAAAAGGATAATGGTGCTGGGCAATGGGCATGGCCCCGGAGTCAAACCAGCAATCGATCACCTCCGGCGCCCGTTTCATCTGCCCCCCACAGGCGGCGCAGGTAAAGGTGATTTCATCAGTGAATGGGCGGTGAAGGTCTAAAGGTTCCTTTAACCCGTTGATACCGGGCTTGTTTTTCAGTTCGGCGACACTGCCGATACACTCGTAGCTCTGGCATGACTCACACCGCCAGGCCGGCAGCGGCGTACCCCAGTAGCGCTCCCGGGAGAAGGCCCAATCGACGTTATTCTCCAGCCAGTCGCCAAACCGGCCATGCTTGATGTGCTCCGGGTACCAGTTTATCCGATCATTGCCGGCAATCAGGTCGTCCTTAACGGCGGTGGTCCGGATATACCAGGTCTGCTTGGCATAGTACAGCAGTGGCGTCTCGCACCGCCAGCAGAAGGGGTAGGTATGGCGGATAGTCCCGCTGCGGAAAAGCAGCCCCCTCGCTTTCAAATCAGCCAGGATATCCTTGTCCGCGTCCTTGACGAATTTGCCGGAGCCGGGATACTGGCCGGTGATTTTACCCTGCAGGTCCACCGGATGAACAAAATCCAGTCCCTTCTCCTGGCCGGTATCGTAGTCGATCTCGCCGTAAGCGGGCGCGACGTGGACAATGCCCGTTCCATCTTCTAAGGAAACGAAGTCGGTGGCGATCACGGGGTAATCAGCAGTCCAGGTCTCCTTCTGGACAGTCTCCAGCGAGGACTGTCCCTCCTTGCCTCGGGTGGCCATGCGGCTAACCCCGGTACCGAAACCGAAAGGATTAAACAGGGGCTCATACCTCAGACCCGCCAGGTCCGAACCTTTTACCTGGGTGACCATGGTATAGTCCCCCAGTTTCACCGGCTCTATCCGGGCAGAGGCCAGAATAAGATATTCATCATCGACCTGCACTACCGAATAGTCGGCGTCAGGTGCCACCGCCAGGGCGGTATTGCCCGGTAGCGTCCAGGGAGTGGTTGTCCAGGCCAGCAAGTAAACAGGCCTATGTGAAAATGCTGCGCTGAGCGACTTGAGTGGTGACTTTTTCAGTGAATCAGGGGTGATCTTAAACTTGATGTAAATAGATGGGTCTTCTGTGTCATCCTTATAGCCCAGAGCGACCTCATGGGAGCTGAGTGAGGTACCGCAGCGGGGGCAGTGTGGGGTCACCCGGTAGCCCTGGTAGATCAACCCCCGGTCCCACATTTGTTTTATCGCCCACCACACTGTCTCGATGTAGCTGTTGTCCATGGTAATGTACGGGTGCTCCAGGTCGACCCAGAAGGCGATACGCTCCGTCAGTGAGTTCCAGTCCTTGAGGTAACGGAAAACGCTCTCCCGGCAACGGGCATTGAACTTATCGATGCCATAACGCTCGATATCAGCTTTGCTGGAGAAGCCAAGCTCCCGCTCCACTTCCAGTTCCACCGGCAGCCCGTGGGTATCCCAGCCGGCGATGCGGGGTGCATAATAGCCTTTCATCGTCCGGTACCGTGGTATTATGTCTTTGAAGACACGTGCCAGCACGTGGTGTATGCCCGGGTTACCGTTGGCCGTCGGCGGTCCCTCGTAGAAAACAAACCGTGGGCCATTCTTACGGGCTTTAACGCTTTGTTCAAAGACGTTGTGTGTCCGCCACAGTTCCAGTATCTTCTCCTCAAGCTGGGGGAAGTTGACTTTACTCGTCACCGGAGAAAACATGACACTCCTCCATAATAAAAAGTCCCGTCCTCCAGGGACGGGACTAATTCGACCCGCGGTACCACCCTTTTTCCCCGGAAAGACCGGGGCGCTCTTATCGGGCGTAATTATATGCCCTCGCCACTGATAACGGTAGGCACACCCGGCCAGGCCTACTCGGTGGTCGCTGACACCACCTTTAGGTTGGCAGCTCAGGAGAGATATTCAGGGGGACGCTCACATCTGCTTCCACCCTATCAGACTCGCTGGGTGGGCGTTTACCGCTTACTCTTCTCCGTCATCGCTTTTCGTCAGATTAACATATAACGACGGATAAATTCAAACCGAGAATAAAAATAGTTGTATTCAGACCAGCTTTTCTCTCAGCAGGACGACTACCTTGCGGGTCTCGCCCTCACCAATACTCTGGGTGGTGACATCAGGATGGTCAGCCAGGGCCAGGTGGATAATGCGTCTTTCGTAAGCTGACATTGGTTCCAGAGTAAAAGGCACTCGCCGGGTCTTTACCTGTTCGGCAATACGCCAGGCCAGCGCCTGCAGCGATTCATAGCGGCGCTGTTTGTAGCCTTCAACATCAATCATTATCGGTACCCAGGCCTCGGTCTGATGACCGACGATAAGCCGGACAATATACTGCAGGCAGGAAAGGGTCCAGCCTCTGCGACCGATGAGGATGCCAAGGTCTTCACCCAGGATATTGAAGCTGATGGGCGCCGTTTCTCCTTCTGGTTGCTGTTCCGAGGATGGCGGCTGTGGTACAACGGTAGCGACTACTCCCATTAACGATACGAGCTTTTCCAGGATACTCCTGGCTAGCTCAGCGATTTTTTCTCTTTCGGGCGTCGGTAGCTCCACTCCAACTGCCTCCTCATCCACTGATGTGGCCTACTTTCCTCTAGTGCGAGGACTCTTCCCGCCTCGCGATTGGCGTTTCGCCCCGGTCGGACGTGGGTTACGCTTCCGGCTCGGCGGTGCCCCGCTCTTTGTCCGTGGGTCCGGCTTTTCCGATGGCGGCTCGGTTTCGGTTGTCTCGGTGACTACCTCGGCCTCCTCCACCGGCTTCTCGATTTGGGCAACATGTCTCTTGGGTTTCTTGTCCCCGGTAGTCACTTTGATTGCTGCCGGTTTGACCAGGGCGCCCCAGCCAGTGACATAATACTGGATGGCGATCGTAATCAGGTTCGAGACTATCCAGTAAAGCGCCAGACCACTGGGGAACTGCAAGGTCAGGGCCGCGAACATTAATGGCATCATCCACAGCATAATGGTGCTGGTTGATTGCTGCCGGGGATCGGTGTTGGTTGGTGTGACCATCTTCTGCTGGACCCACATGGTGCCGCCAACCAGGATCGGCATTAGCATGATGCTATCCGGCACCGCCAGGTTCAGCCACAGGAACTGCTTGCTCAGGGGTAGGGCTGAATGGACCACTGGCCAGGAATAAAGATACCGGGACAGGTCCAGGAAGTCTTCCGGAGCGGCCGCCAGTACCCGGACAATCGCCTGATAGAGCGCAATCCAGACAGGCAACTGGATAATCATAGGCAAGATGCAACCGGCCGGGCTCACACCTGATTCCCGGTACAGCTTCATCTGCTCCTGTGCCAGTGTCTGTTTGTCAGTTCCATACTTCTTCTGCAGCTCAGCCAGCTTGGGCTGGAGTTCCTGCATAGTCTTACTGGCCCGGAGTTGCTTTATCGTAAGCGGGAACATCAAGCCCCGGATGATAATGGTCAGCGCCACAATAGCCAGCCCGAAACTGTTAAACAAATAGTGTGACAGTACGATAAGTACGTTTATTACCGGCTGGATGGCGATTATATCCCAGGCATTCAACTCAAGTGACCTCTCAACTCTTTAACGGCAGGCTCCATTTCTTGGCGCCTGATTGGATATCAAAGGCATAAATCAGTCCCTTGTTGGTGTGAACATAGACCACGCCCCCGGTCGCCGTCAGCGAAGCGTAGACCTTCTGCTGGTCACTTTGCATGTCGTCGTTAGACCATTTTCGCTGGTTATTCTGGGTATCCAGGGCGTATAGCACCCCTTCTTCATCGGCTACGATAACCAGGTTGTCCGCTATCACCGGTGATGAGCTTACCCGATAGCTGAGGCTAACCGCCGTCGTAATCTCCTGGCCGTTAACGGCATCCAGGATATAGACCTTACTATCGAGGCAGGGTGCATAAACAACGTTGTTGGTGATAACAACCTGTGCCCAGAACCAGTTGCTGCCCTGAAATTTCCATTTAAGGCTACCATCCGTGACGTTAACCGCGTACAGGTACCTATCGAAGGAACCGAAGTAGACTGTGTCATTATAGATGAGCGGACTGGAAGCGATAGCTCCACCCGTTTCAAAGTGCCACCTCTCCTGACCGGTAGCGGTATCGATAGCGTAGATTGTCTTGTCAAAAGAGGCGACATAGACGGTCCCGCCGGCAACCGCCGGGGTGGACCAGATCTTGTCCCCGGTGAGGAACTCCCATTGTTTCTGGCCGGTGGCAGCATCCAGAGAGTAAAGCTTGCCATCGGAGCCACCAGCATAGACCCTGCCCCCGGAGACTACTGCGCTACCGATGATAGCCCCGTTGAGGTTGCCCTGACTCGGGTATGTCCATTCCGGCTCGTCTTTACCCAGGGTGAAAGCATAGACTTTACCGTACTCCTTTGTGCCCGAGGAAAGGTAGCTATCCACGTAAATCATATCCCCGGCCACCGTTGGCGTCCCATATATCGCTACCGTCGCCGCCGATGCGGCACAACTAAGCCCGACACTCCGTGGTATCGAGACCGGTAACGAAATAGTCTGTACGCGGACACCAGAAGTGGCATTCAGAATGACCAGTTTGCCTTCTGATGACCCGATATAGAGGCTGTCCTTGTCAATAGCTATGCCAGACCAACCGCGAGCCACCGTAGTGCTAACGCAGCCATTAACCGCTAGCCCGCTGCCTAATGCCGTGAGCATCAGCAGCAACAGCAGTATCTTTCCCAGTGTACTTTTATGATGCTTGAACCACATCTGTTTACTTCTCATCAAACTAAGCATCCGGTACCGGGTCATAACCACCGGCGTGCCATGGGTGGCACCGGGCTAATCGCCTGGTGCCCAGCCAAATTCCCCTGAACAGACCCAATGTCTCGATAGCTTCGTACATGTATTGAGAGCACGTTGGCCGATACCGGCAGGTCGATGGTCTGGACCGGGATATAGTCGATTGGTATAGTCTAATTAGAGCTAAGGCAAATCTCTTCATAATTTTCGGCTAATAATTGGGCACGGCACAATAATTCAACTACCGACTTGTTTAATTCGGCGTACCGGCCGGTTCCGGCAGGGGGGCGAGCAATGAAGATGATATCCCACCCCGGTTTCACCGGAGTAGCCCGCAGGATTTCACGGAGACGCCGTTTCGCACGGTTCCTGATGACTGCCCCGCCAACCCGGCGGCTGACCGAAAACCCGTACCGAGACCAGGTAAATTTATTGGGTAAAGCCTTCATAACCACCAGTTTATCCGCCCATGACCTGCCTTCGCGGTAGACGACGGCAAATTGCTCTGACCGGGTAAGGTACTGTTTTCCTTTCATTATTCTGACTAAATCAGTTCTGAACAAATAGGTTTGCGCACCCTGTTGTGGCTCATAGCCCGGCTACACGGAAGCTGTTTGGCGGCCACTATACCCTAGTCAACTCGTGACGGCCCTTGAGCCGTCTTGCCTTCAACACATCCCGTCCGCCGCGGCTGGCCATTCTCTTTAAGAAACCATGTTCGCGCTTTCGGGGGATTTTTTTCGGTTGATAAGTCCTTTTCGGCACTTCAGCTCCTCATCTTATGACCGGACTCCGGTCTTACCAGTCCGGTGAATCATCTATCTCTACAACAAGGGAATAACCCCGTGTTAAATTACCTGTTTTAGTCTCAAAAATATCCCCGCATGGCAAATGAAAGTTGGGACTATGGTTCAAAGTTCAGGTTGGGGCCTAGTCACTGGTGCCGGCCACGCCGACGGTCCGGATATGCGCCGGTACATAAGGCAACAGGGCTAACTGACGCGCCCGCTTTATGGCCGTGGCGACCGCCCGCTGGTGCCGGGCGCAAGTACCCGTCTTACGGCGGGGAGCGATCTTTCCCCGGCTCGATATATAGTTGCGCAGCTTGGAAGCGTCCTTGTAGTCGATTACGGCACTCTTGTCAGCGCAGAAGAAGCAGACTTTCCGCTTCGGTATGTACCTTGTCTTTTCCCACTTCCCGCCTTCTGGCCTGGTTCTCTGTCCAACCACTTATGATCAATCTCCTCTTCTATCAAGCTCCCTTTCTTAAAAGGGAATATCTTCTGGCTCCAGGTCTCCTGTGCCCGCTTCTTCCTCTTTTCCCTCTGGGAGAGGCGCAGTAGCCTGTCTATCAAGGAATGTTACCTGGTTGGCTATTACCTCCGTCCGGTAATGCTTCTGACCATCCTGTCCTTCCCAGGTACGGGTGCGTAAACGCCCTTCAGCGTAGACTAACCGGCCCTTGGTCAGGAACTGGTTGCACCGTTCCGCCAGTTTATTCCAGGCAACCACGGTAAACCATTCCGTCTCCTGCTTACGTTCCCCTTCGGGAGTATTATAAGTCCGGTTAGTCGCTACCCGAAACGAGGTCACCGGGTTCCCGTTGGGCGTGAACCGCATCTCGGGATCACTCCCCACATTACCAATAATCATCACCTTATTCAAGCTTGCCATTACCCCGGGCCTCCGTTAGCTATTCGGGTTTATCAGTAGATGCCGCAGCACCCCTTCTGATATACGCAGGTTAGACTCCAACTCTTTACTCGCCTTCGGCGGTAATTTGAAGCGAGCCAGCACAAAATTACCTTCCGTAGAATGTTTCACCGGAAAAGCCAGCCTCTTTTTCCCCCACGGCTCCATACCGGTAACGCTACCACCCTTATCGGTGATAAAATGGGTAACAGTGTCCAACGTAGCGGTTAACTTCTCTTCCACAATCTCCGGGCGGATTATGAGTATCAACTCGTAGTCCCTCAATTGGGTATCTTCAGTCTTTTTAGCGGCTTCCTTAGTCGTCATCCGGTCCCATTACCCTCCAAAAATATATCCAATTATAGCACACTATGCGAAAAGCGCAAATGACTGTATGTTAGGGGCGTCCTGCCGGCCAGTCAGGTAAGAACGGCTTGACAGTTTCAGGATGGGGTACTATTATCCGCCCAGATACACTGCTGAATGCGAAAACCGGCGAGAGGTGAAAGAATGGTTACGGACCTGAAGAAATTAGGGACTACCGGTATTGAGCTACCCGCCATCGGTATGGGCACCTGGGAGATTGGCGGAGATATGAGCCGGGATACCTCGGGCGACAAACAGGCCATCCGGGCTTTGACGAAGGCGATTGAATTTGGTCTGTACCTCATTGATACTGCGGAGATGTACGGAGCCGGACATGCCGAAGAGCTGGTCGGGGAAGCAATCAAACCATACCCCCGGGAGCGCCTTTTTCTGGTCTCCAAGGTCTGGCGTAATCACATGCACTATGCTGACGTTATCCAGGCGGCGGAAAACAGCCTTAAAAGACTCCAGACCGATTGGCTGGACCTGTACTTGGTACACTTTCCCAGTGACGAAGTGCCGATGCGAGAGACCATCCAGGCCATGGAGGAGCTGGTCACCCGGAATCTGGTAAGGTTCATTGGCGTCAGTAATTTCGATGTCCGCCAGATGGAGGAGGCCGGTAGTTATCTCACCAGTTCCAGCCTGGTGGCCAACCAGGTGGACTACAGCCTGCTGGTCAGGGATGCTGAGGGTGAGGTGCTGCCTTATTGCCAGCGGCAGCGTCTGACGCTGATGGCTCACCGGCCGTTAGCCCGGGGTGGGCTGGTAAAGAACGAGTTATTACAGAAGATCGGCGCAAAATACGGGAAAACGGCGTCCCAGGTGGCTCTTAACTGGCTGATAGCCCAGGAGGGGGTAATCGCCATACCCAAAGCGGCCAATTTGAAGCATCTGGAGGAAAACGCCGGCGCTATGGGCTGGCGGCTTTCGGCTGAGGACCTCGGGACTATAGCCGGCCACTTTCGCCAATAACGGGCCTCTGATTACTGGTGGCTAATGTCGGCTGTATTGGTAGCCCCATCGAACTTTTCAAATTGACTTCGGCTGGTAGCACTGGTAACATAAGAAAATGATACCGCGACTGGCTCTATTTCCGCTGACGGCGGGTGCCAATGAGTTGGGCCATCTGGTGATCGGCGGCTGCGATACAGTCAAGCTGGCCGAAGAGTTCGGTACGCCTCTTTACCTGTTTGATGAGGATACACTGCATCGTAAATGCGCCGAATTCAAGGGCGAATTCAGTCGACGTTACCCCGATACCACTGTCCTTTATGCCTGCAAGGCTTTCATCAATAAAGCTCTGGCGCGCCTGCTCAAAGAAGAAGGGTTGGGACTGGATGTCGTCTCCGCCG
The DNA here is from genome assembly GCA_028711795.1 of Dehalococcoidales bacterium. Lineage (GTDB taxonomy): Bacteria > Chloroflexota > Dehalococcoidia > Dehalococcoidales > JAQTRN01 > JAQTRN01. The sequence continues at coordinate 12,696 of JAQTRN010000007.1, forward strand.
GCGAACTGAGCATCGCCCAATCGGTCGGATTCCCGCTGGATAAAGTCTATTTGCACGGCAATAACAAGTCCGCAGAGGAAATCAGGCTGGCTCTCAAGGATCGTGTTGGCCGGATAGTGGTCGACAATTTCCAGGAACTGGAGATGCTGGACGATCTGGCCGAGCAGTCCGACTTCGTGCCTGATATCCTGTTGCGGCTCTCTCCTGGCGTTGACCCGCATACCCATCAGTATATCGCTACCGGTGTCATTGATAGTAAGTTTGGTTTTCCTCTGGGGAAGGGTGAAGAGGCGGTGGCCAGAGCCGCATCGGCGCGGAACCTGAATCTGGTCGGTTTACATTTCCACATCGGCTCGCTCATCTTTGAGGTTGAACCCTATCTCCAGGCCATTGATTTCATGCTTCAATTTGTGTCTGACGTAAAGCTAATAAGCGATTTCCACTTCCAGGAGTTAGACATCGGTGGCGGGTATGCCGTCCAATATGTCCTGGACTCTCCGGCGCCGCCGGTGGCTTACTATGCGGAAGCGATAACGACCAGGATTGTGGACAAGTGCCGTGAACTAAAGTTAGACTTACCCTGGCTGGTTATTGAGCCGGGGAGAGCGATTGTCGGCCAGGCGGGGGTGGCGCTCTATCGGGCTGGGGTGACCAAGGATATCCCCGGTGTCCGGCGCTATGTTTCTGTGGATGGTGGCATGGCCGATAATATCCGCCCGGCTCTTTATGGCTCGGTGTATGAAGCGGTATTGGCTAATAAGATTGTGAATGGAAAGACGGAGAAGGTCACCATTGCCGGCCGGTTCTGTGAATCCGGCGACATCCTGATCCGGGACATTGAATTACCCCCGGTCGCAACTGGTGATATAATTGCGGTCCCCGATTGCGGTGCCTATTGCTTGCCCATGGCAAGTAACTATAATAGCTCGCTTAAGCCGGCTATCGTGATGGTCAAGGATGGCCGAGCCCGGCTGATTCGACGCCGCGAGACCTACCGTGACCTGATCGACTGTGATTTGACTTAGATAACAGAACAGGGCTTTAGAATATGTGGCCAGTTGTTGGTCAAGCCAGGGTGGTCGACTTACTTAAGCGTAGTCTGGAAAGGCGAGCTGTGGCCCATGCCTATCTGCTCGTTGGCCCGCCCCACGTCGGTAAGATGACGCTGGCGCTGACTCTGGCGCAGGCGCTGAATTGTGAAGCTACCGCCCCCCCGTGTGGCCAGTGCTCATCCTGCCAGAAAGTGGTTTCCGCCAAACATGCCGATGTCCAGGTTATCAATCTAATCAGCTCGCTGGAACCGGGTGAGACTAAACCTCAGGCGGAAATCAGTATCGACCAGATCCGTCAGATGCAACATTCCGCCAGTCTGCCGCCATTTGAAGGCCGGTGTAAGGTATTTATCATCGAAGGTGCCGAGCATTTATCCGATGAAGCGGCTAACTGCCTGCTTAAGACTCTGGAAGAACCGGTGGGCCGGGTAGTTTTCATTCTGCTCACTACCAGCGAGCGGTTACTGCCGGCTACGGTGGTCTCACGCTGCCAACGATTGGGA
>JAQTRN010000178.1 GCA_028711795.1 Dehalococcoidales bacterium
GTTACTAGAGTGCTTAGGACAGGTACTGGCTGAGGATGTGACTTCCGATATCGATGTCCCCCCGGCAGACAACGCCGCTATGGACGGATACGCCGTCCGTTACCGGGATACTCTCGGCGCCAGCCAGCAGACCCCACGGGTTCTCTCAGTTATCGGGACAGTAGCCGCTGGCTCCATCTTCCAGGGCGAAGTGAGACCTGGCACGGCGGTACGAATTATGACGGGAGCACCAGTGCCGCCGGGCGCTGACAGCGTTGTCCGGTTCGAAGATACCGACGAGCTTGAGCGGCGGCAGGCGACAACTGGCCAGTCGCCCGCCGAGATTGGTATTCTGTGTGAGGCTGAAGCCAATCTAAACATCCGCCAGGCGGGTGAGGATATTAGCCGCGGCGCGCTGGTACTGGCCAAAGGCACCATCGTCAGACCGGCTGAAGTAGGGGTATTAGCTTCGTTAGGACGCAACCGGGTCAAGGTCATTCGCCGCCCGGTCATCGCCGTCCTGGCCACCGGCGATGAACTGGTGGACATTGGCCAACCGCTGCCGCCGGGCAAGATCTATAATAGCAACACCTACAGCGTCGCCGCCCTCGTTCTACGCTACGGGGGCATACCCAAAATATTGGGAATCGCCCGGGATAACGAGGCATCGCTGGTTGATAAACTCCATCAGGGGCAGGATACCGATATGCTGATAACCTCCGGGGGTGTGTCCGCAGGCGACTATGATATGGTCAAGAACGTCCTGGCCAGAGAAGGGGAAATCTCGTTCTGGACCGTCCGGATGAAGCCGGGCAAACCGCTGGCTTTTGGCACTCTCCGGGGGAAAGGGAAAAAAGGCACAGCACGAAACATACCCCATCTCGGTTTACCGGGAAACCCGGTAAGCTCGATGGTCACTTTTGAACTATTTGTCCGCCCGTCTATTCTTAAGATGATGGGTAAGAAGAACCTGGCCAAACCCACCGTTACCGCGGTGATGGAAGACTCGCTCACCAATAGCGATGGACGCCGCTTTTTTGCCCGGGCCATTGTTACCGAGCGCGATGGCAAGTATTACGCCCGCTCCACTGGTCCGCAGGGATCCGGAATCCTGACATCGATGAGCTCAGGTAACGGGCTGGTGATAATTCCCGAAGATGAAAAGGGAGTTGGGCCCGGAGATATAGTCACCGTAATGATGCTGGACTGGAGTCGAGAGTAGAGTTTGTTTGTCTCAGCTGACGAGTTTATCTTTAAGGCGCCGCCGGCCTTATCTACCGTCCGCCGTGTTTTGATCAAACCCAGTGCCTGCTGTCCCGCGCCGTACCCGATGACCACCAGCCGGGACATACTCTCGGTCATCATCAACGGTATCCGCCAGGTGACTGACGCCGATATATTGATACTGGAAGGGACTCCAAACGGAGAGCCCATCTACCCGGTATATAAAGCCCTAGGCTATGATTTCCCCCGGGTATTGACCCTGGATGTCAAGGACTGTATCTGGGTAGAAGTGGAAAACCCGCTGGAAAAACCGCTGGTCATGCCCACTTTCTGGATTCCGAACGTAGTCCTATCGAGTGATTACCTGATCAGCGTTGCGCCACTGAAGGTTACTAACGAGGTGGCCAACCTGAGTATCATGAACCTGATCAGCTTGCTCCCGACACGCAAATACGGCGGTGGCGCCTCAGCGGGCTGGAAGGAACTGTATAACCTGGGCATGGATAACGTCATCGCCGACCTATATTTTACTCTACCCTTCGACCTGGGTATTATTGAGGCACGCCAGAAGTTTACCAGTACCGACGACCCGGCGCATGGTGAGGTAGAGGATTACGGCAAAATTTTCATTGGTGAGCCCTATGAAGTGGACCGTGAAGTTAAGGAAATGCTCGGGCTGAAGGCTGACTACCTCGACTCGATCCGGGAACAAAAAGTAGGGTTCGAGGTATGAAGCTCCGGGCAACGGCACTACGCATAACCGATAGGAGTATTCTGTGATAACAAACAATAAAGAGGAAACCGCACCTAATACTGAAACCAGTCAATGTTGGGCGATCAATGTGGAATGGTACAAACAAAATAACCGATCATTTATGAATATGCTACGTGAGCGCCTGTGCTCCAAGTGTCAGAAGCGTGTCAAAGAAGGGGCTACGGAGACTAACCTACTGGCGGCGATCGGGGATTGCTGCTCCAAAGCCGAGGGCTTTATTACCGGCCAGTTGCCTATCCTGGAGAGTGCTTTTCGCATTTTTCTGGCCAATGGGAACCAGCCTCTTGACCTGGAGGAGCTTGGTCAGCAGCTGAGCGAACACCGCGGTGGTGATAGACAGCGTACTTCGGCGAAAGTACTGGCGCGTCTATTAAGTAATGACCGCTGCTATGGTCTGCGTCCGGTCTCTTCAGCGGTTTAATACACACAAGGTGAGGTAAATTCGCTATCGAAATCATACCAGCCATAGACATTAGACAGGGGAGATGTGTCCGACTGTACCAGGGTGACTACGAGCGGGAGACGGTATTTTCGGATGACCCGGTAGAGGTGGCGCTACACTGGCAATCGCTGGGAGCTCCCCGCTTACACATCGTAGACCTTGATGGGGCGGCCGCCGGCGAACCGCAGAACCTCGATATTATCGAGCAGATAGCCAGCGCCGTGCTCATTCCTACCCAGGTCGGCGGCGGTATCCGCCAGTTGTCCATGGTGGAGAGACTGCTTAAGGCCGGGGTAGAGCGCGTTGTCCTGAGCACCATAGCCGTGCAGGACCCGAAAATGGTCGCCGCAACATGCTCCAGGTTCAGTGACTCGGTAATTGTGGCCATCGATGCCCGTGAGGGGTATATTGCCACTCATGGCTGGCGCCAGCAAACGGAAATCCCGGCGACCGAATTTGCCCAATCTATGACTGAGCTGGGCGTGAAGCGTTTTATCTATACCGATATCAGCCGTGATGGTACCCTTACCGAACCTAACTTCGTCGCTATCGCACAGTTGTTAGCCGCCATCAAATTACCACTCATTGCGGCCGGTGGCATTGCCTCGCCGACCCACCTGAGAATACTTAAACAACTCGGCGTCGAAGGGGCGATAGTCGGCCGGGCGCTCTATACCGGCGATGTCGACTTGAAAGAAGCACTGGCCATCGGTTAGAGTATCTTAAAACACGTGTGATGTTCTATAGGGGGTGCGAGGTGAGGCAATCACCAAATCTGAAGCTCAATCAGCAGGGACTGGTCCCGGCGATAATCCAGGATGCCGATACCGGGGATGTCTTGATGCTGGGGTATATGAATGAAGAGTCTCTACGCCGTACCCTGTCCACCGGCGAGGTCTGGTTCTATAGCCGCAGCCGGCAGGAGCTATGGCACAAAGGGGCGACTTCAGGGAACCGTCTTATTGTGCGTGAATTATGGCAGGACTGTGATAGCGATACGATTCTGGTAAAAGCCAAACCGCTGGGCCCGGTCTG
>JAQTRN010000179.1 GCA_028711795.1 Dehalococcoidales bacterium
ACTAGTTTAGGTAAGATATAATGTAATGTCAATATATCCGTGATGACAGATTACTGGTGATGGTGCGACTATGACGTCTATGTTGGAAAAGTCGGTTATTGTGATCGGCGGCGGTGCCAGTGGTCTGATGGCGGCTGGCCGGGCAGCCGAATTGGGCGCCGGCGTGGTCCTGCTGGAGAAAACCGAGCGCCCCGGCAAGAAGATACTTATCAGCGGCCAGACCCGATGCAACCTGACCAACGCTCGGGAGCTGGACGATTTCATCGCCATGTTCGGGACTAATGGCCGTTTTCTCTATAGCGCTTTTCACCAGTACTTCCGGGAAAACCTGCTGGCATTGCTGGGACGCTATGGTGTAGCTACCAAGGCCGAGCGTGGTGGGCGTATTTTCCCGGCCTCAGATGATGCCCGTGATGTCGTCCGGTCCCTGGAGCGATACCTGGCTGATAGCGGAGTCCGGTTACTTACCGGTCGGTGCGTGACCGGAATAATGGTGGATAAAGGCTGTGTTACCGGCGTTGAAACTGAACACGGGTCTTTTCCCGGCAAGGCGGTCGTTCTAGCCACCGGCGGCGCTTCTTTCCCGGAAACGGGTTCGACGGGAGACGGCTATCATCTGGCGGCGGTTGTTGGCCACACTATTACCCGACTGCGGCCGGCCCTGGTCCCCCTGGTGGTGCGTGAAATCGAAAGGGCCAGGAGCATGCAGGGTGTTAGCCTGCGGAATGTGCGTTTGACCGCCTGCCAGTGTCCCGCCGATGATATCGATATCTCACTGATACCAGCCAGGGATGTGGGGCGTGGGTTTCCGGGTACGCCGCACTTGCCCATTATCGAAAGTCGGCTGGGCGAGATGATGATGACCCATTTTGGTATCGGCGGCCCGATCACTCTGCGGATGAGCCTGGCGATAGTCGATGCCCTGGAGCGCGGTCCGGTGAGCGTATCTATCGACCTGAAACCGGGGCTTGATGAAAAGCAACTGCGTCAGCGGTTGCAGACCGATTTCGACCGCTATAGTAAGCGAAGTTACCGCCATATTCTCAAGGGCTTACTGCCCAACAAAATGATAGGGCCCTTTATTGAGATGACCGAGGTCCCGCCGGACAGGCCGGGTCACCAGATAAGCGCTGAAGAGCGGGAGCGGCTGCTGCGGTTGCTCAAATCTCTGCGGTTCAATATCAAAGAACCGTTACCCTTGGCACAGGCGATGGTGACCGCGGGTGGTGTTTCTCTGGATGAAGTGGACCCGCGGACTATGGCTTCCCGCCGGGTGGTGGGACTCTACTTCTGTGGCGAAGTCCTGGATATCGATGCCGATACCGGAGGGTATAATCTGCAGGCTGCCTTCTCCACCGGTTATGTGGCCGGTGAAAATGCCGCCCGGTTGGCCTTCGCTTAAACGGGAAAGACTATTTCAGGACTCGGATGTCGAATTCCTTAAGGCTCTCCGCCAGGGCGTTTAACGGAAGACCGACCACGTTGGAGTAGTCTCCCTCAATCCTCTCGACGATAACGGCCCCCAGTCCCTGAATGGCGTAGGCTCCGGCTTTGTCCAGTGGTTCCCAGGACGCAACGTAGGCATCGATTTCATCGATGGTCAATTGTTTGATGTACACCCGGGTCTCTACCGAGCGGGATACAGTCTTACTGGTACCGGTGTCGATGATGGTAAACCCGGTAATCACCGAGTGGGGCTGGCCGCTCAAGGTTTGCAAAATACTCCTGGCCTCGGCGGCAGTGGCGGGCTTGCCCAGTATATTATCCCGGAAGATGCCGATGGTATCAGCGGCAATAATTACGGCATTGCGGTGTTTTCCGGCGACAACCCGGGCTTTTTCCCGGGACAGTCTTTGGGCTAGCTCGTGCGGTGGTAATTCAGGAGGTATCTCTTCAGGACAGTCGCTCGCCTCGACCTCAAATCTCAGTCCGATCTGTTCCAGTAACTCTCGTCTTCTCGGTGACGCCGAGGCCAGTACTATCTTTTTCATACCATATCAAGCGGTATCTACCGTGAATGTCAGAACGTCATCTATGGAGTCCGTGTCACACAGCAGCATTACCAGTCGGTCTATACCCAGAGCGTTGCCGGCGCAGTCAGGCAGGCGGGCTACTGCCTCAAGAAATCGGGAAGATATGGTGGCCGGCCGTCCCTGCTCCCGCTGGATTTGTGTTATCTAATCACGGAAACGGCGCTCCTGTTCCTGTCTATTATTAAGTTCGCTGTAGGCGTTAGCCAGCTCCAGTCCCCCGATAAAGACCTCCACCCTTTCGGCTATCTCGGGGTGGCCTGGTTTCAGCCGCGCCAGTGAGGCCATACCGGCCGGGTAGTCCAGTATGGCGGTAGGGCGGCCGGGGTTGAAGCCAGGGATGACCTTAGCCACCAGATCGATATCAAACCTCGCCGGGTCGGGGCTGGCAACGGGGTCCCACCCCGCCGCTTGCCGGAAGGCATCGCCCACGGTTATTCTTGGCCAGGGTGGGGTCAGGTCGATGTTCTGGCCACGGTACCGGATTACCGGGTAAGACCCGAGACGGCTGGCCAGCGTTGTGACCAGTTGTTCCGTGTCGTCGACCATCTGCCGGTAGTTGGCTCCGGTACGGTACCATTCCAGCAGCGTGAACTCTGGATTGTGCCACCGTCCCCTTTCTCCCCGGCGAAAACAATGGCTTATCTGGAAAAGCCGATCATAACCGGCGGCCAGCATCCGTTTCATGTAGAGTTCAGGCGATGTTGACAGGAACCAGTCTTCGCTCTGGAGCGGGATAATATTCAACTCGGGAGCGACGCTGGGTACGCGGATGGGAGTTTCGACTTCGAGGAATCCCCGGTCGTTAAAGAAATCACGTGTCCATTGGTAGATTAAGGCCCGCCGCTGCAAGTTCGGCTTGAGGCTCATGAGCCGCGAGGTTTCATCCTCTACCATAGTTCACTTCTTGGTACCGATGCGCTCCACATATGCCCCGGTGCGGGTATCCACTTTGATGATATCTCCCTTCTTGATGAAGGGTGGTACATTGATGGAGCTTCCCGTTTCCAGAACCGCGGTGATATCCTGGGGAGTAATAGTGGCGGACTTGGTGGTAAATGAGCTTTCAACTACCTCAAGCTCAACAAAAGTCGGTATGGTGATGTCAATGGGCGTATCCCCCATCATGAGTAGCGAGACGAGCATCCCTTCTTTCAAGAAGGCTTTCTTGTTACCGAGCAGTTTGCCCGTGATGGAGCGTTGCTCGAAGGTTTCAGTGTTCATGAAGACATAACTATCGTCCTCTTGGTACAGGTACTGGTTCTCCTGTACGGTAATGTGCGCCTCTTCCACTTTATCACCGGAATGAAAGGTGTGGTCAATGATACTGCCGTCAAACAGGTTCCGCAGCTTAAAGCGGTAGAGGGCGCGGCCCTTGCCCGGTTTGACGAAATCGGCCACCTCGATATTATATGGAATACCAT
>JAQTRN010000180.1 GCA_028711795.1 Dehalococcoidales bacterium
TGCCGTGCTTGGCAACCTTAAGGCCGGCGCCGGCCGCGACAAAAGCGGCGGCCGTCGAGATATTAAAGGTATGTAGACCATCGCCACCGGTGCCACAGGTATCCACTACCGGCCCATCAGTAAGCACAGGGATAGCTTTGGCCCGCATTGTCCTGGCTAATCCGGTGATTTCCTCAACTGTTTCCCCTTTGAGCCTCAGTGCCGTGACAAAGGCGCCAAACTGGGCCGGTGTCGCCTGGCCGCTCATTATTTCTTCCATGACCGCAGCGGCCTCATCAACCGTCAGTGAGTGTCCCGATACCAATGTGGCAATAGCTTCTCTAATCATGTTTGTCGCCCTCCCCGAGAAAATTCTTAAGCAGGTCTTTCCCACACTCCGTCATAAAGGACTCGGGGTGGAACTGCACGCCCTGCACCGGATAATCGCGGTGTTTCAGGCCCATGATGGTGCCATCTTCTGTCCATGCCGTTACTTCCAGGCAATCAGGCAGTCCCTGGCGCTGGACAATAAGCGAGTGATAGCGTATAGCGGAGAAGGGGCTGGCTAGCCCGCGGAACACTCCCCCGCCGCTATGATGGACCAGGGACGATTTACCGTGCATTATTACCGGTGCCTGTCCCACCATCCCCCCATAAGTGTAGCCGATACACTGGTGCCCCAGGCAGACCCCCAGCACCGGCAACCTGGGACCGAAATGGCGTATCACCTCATTGGAAATACCGGCATTTTGCGGTGTTGACGGTCCCGGTGAAATGACAATCCGCTGGGGCCGCATACTATCAATTTCTGGAATAGTAACCTTGTCATTGCGCACCACTACCACCACCCCGCCCAGTTCGCTCAAATACTGGAACAGGTTATAGGTAAAACTATCGTAATTATCAATCAGCAGCAGCATGGTTCCTCCCCGGCACCAGGTCCGAGCTCTCCGCCTGGTCAATAGCCTTGAGCAACGCCTGCGCCTTGTTCATCGATTCCTCATACTCGCGCTCCGGGACGCTATCATAGACAATCCCACCCCCCGCCTGAACATAGGCAATGCCATCCTTTACCACCATAGTCCTGATCGCTATGGCCATGTCCATATTACCCGAATAGGCGAAATAGCCCACCGCGCCGGCATAGGGTCCTCTCTTCTCCGGCTCCAATTCGGCGATTATTTCCATAGCTCGTATCTTGGGCGCTCCCGACACCGTCCCCGCCGGGAAACAAGCACGCAAAGCATCACCGGCGGTAAGGTCACGCCGCAACTGCCCCTGGACATGGGTCACCAGATGCATCACATGGGAGTAGCGCTCAACATCCATCAGATCGCTCACGGCAACCGTACCCGGCTCACTGACCCTCCCGATATCGTTACGCCCCAGGTCTACCAGCATGATATGCTCCGCACACTCCTTTTCATCACTGCGCAGCACATGTTCCAATCTTATGTCATCAGCCGGCGTTTTACCCCGGGGCCTTGTCCCGGCCAGCGGACGGGTCATAACCTGGTCGCCCTCAACCCTGACCAGTATCTCCGGTGAAGCTCCGATAATATGAAAATCGTTAAAATCAAGGAAGAACATATAAGGCGAGGGATTGATCGTGCGTAACGCCCGGTAGATTTCAAAAGGGGCAACGTTGGCCGGGCGAGACAATCGCTGGGATAGCACCACCTGAATGGCTTCACCGGCAGTGATATACTGCTTTATCTTGAGCACACTCTTCTCGAACTCTTCTCTGGAAAAATTAGAGGATAGTTTACTGTTTGTCCGCACAGTGGCACCGACATGGGGGTCTGACGGTAACGGCTGGTTCAACCGGCTTATCAGGCCATCGATCTTTTCCACCGCATCCCGGTAAGCCATCTCAATGTCTCCGTCAAGGCGAACGTAACTTAAGACCCGGATCTTATGGGTCACGTGGTCGAAGACAAGCAGAGTATCCACCAACATGAACAAGGACTCCGGTAATTTTAGCGGGTCTTTCTCCGGAGATGGCAATTCCTCAAAACGCGTTACCGTTTCATAAGACAGGTAGCCCACGGCGCCGCCGTTGAACCGGGGTAACCCGGGGACCGGTACGATTTTACATTGGCTCAGCTCGGCGGCAATCAAAGGCAAAGGATCGACTCCCTGGTCTCCCGTGGTAGTCAACACTTTGTATGGTTCCGTCCCGATAAAGCTATAACGGGCCAGCCGCTGGCCGCCTTCGACGCTTTCCAGCAGAAACGAATAGCCGCCACGATTAATCTTGAGAAAGGCCGATACCGGCGTCTCCAGATCAGCGATGATTTCACGGTAGACTAGCACCATATTACCTTCACCGGAGCGCTGTTTTACTTCTGTCAGCGATGGATAATACACAGTTATGCCACCCCCTTTGAGACAAATAAAAAACCTCTCGCTTTAGGGGCGAGAGGTTTCCTTCGCGGTACCACCCTAATTAGTTGTCTCATAGACAACCATCTCTTTTCAGGTACGGCCTCAATATCTGAAAGCGATACCCTGGGCTCTGATAACGGTGCTCTCTCCGGCAAAACCTACTCGGGCAATCCCTTTCGGTTTGCGGCTCCCGAGTCCATTCAGTTCCTGGCGCTAGCGCCGGCTCACACCTTACCCGGCTCTCTGAGCTCCGCTGAGGACCTACTAGTCTCGTTCTCGGCCTTTAGCTCTATTCAATTGTTAGTGAATATATAACATATACTGGCAACTTGTCAAGCGGAGAAATAAAAGCGCGCCCGTCTCCCAATCCTTGACAGTCGGTGGTCAAACTCGTAAGATAGTGCCGCTGGCTGGTAGAGGAAATCAACTTATCACATCGAATAAAAAGGGACTGCCAGAGATTGGAGTAATGATGAGCGAACTGGATAAGGTCCGGACAGGTAAAGGAGGACTGGGGAGAGTCATAGTGATGCGGTTAGCCCCCGGTTGCGACCTACTGAAAGCCCTGCAAGAGAACACCGAAAAGGAAAACATCCGCGCCGGGGTAGTCCTCTCGGGAGTGGCCAGCCTCAGCCAGGTAACTCTCCGCAATGTCAGGTTGTTTCCCGAGGCGTTCCCGATCGCGGACCGGCAGCGTATCTACACACCCAAGAAGGAACCACTGGAATTATTATCTCTCTCCGGTAACATATCGAGAAGAGATGGTAACATCCACATACACTGCCACGTCACCATTTCTTCCGGGCTGGATGACGGCCGGGCTTACGGAGGGCATCTGATCGAGGGGTGTCTCATCTTCTCCACGGGTGAGGTCGTTATCGCCGAGATCATCGGACTCGACATGAAACGCAGCGCCGACCCGGAAACCAAGACCATCGAACTTTATCTGGAGCCATAGAGACTTCCCCCAAGCGACCAAACCAGTCAGGTTCACCGGGGCTGACCAGGAGATACTCCGAATAGAGAGGGCAAATAAGACATGTCCACCCTGATACTGAGCGGCCACGACGTCCGGAAAGTGCC
>JAQTRN010000181.1 GCA_028711795.1 Dehalococcoidales bacterium
TTCCTTGGTTTTCTGCTTGGTCCGCGGCCATTCCTGGGTGCCCAAGCGGCTCAGCACCGGGGGGTTTTCCCCGCCACCGATGTATCGGCTGACCCGGTCTATCTGGTCGGTGGGCACGAAGAGCCGGTCGCCGGCGGCGTATTGCAGTACCAGGTATTCCTTTTCGGTGCTATCCGTGCTCATGGTGGCCACGCCGGTAAACCGGCCAATGCCGTGCTCGATGTGCACCACATACTCACCCGGAGTGATATCGATGGCTAGCTTGTGACGGGATATGGGACGTTTCCGGATGTACCGCTGTTGCTTGATGAACCCGAAGATTTCGTTATCCGTCAGTAGGAAGGTATCATCGTTCATCACCCAGCCTTCGGCCAGCAGGCCCTGTACCAGGGTCATTGAGCCCGGTACCGGCGTCTCCTGGACTTCGGTGACGGGCTGAGACAAGATGCCGCCTTCGTTCAGCAGTTCCGATAGCCGGCTGGCCTGGTGACTGACGATAATGAGGCGGCGCTTCTGCTCCAGGAGTTGTTTCGCCTTTTTGAGGAAGGCCGGGACCTGCCCGGCATAGCTCGGCGTCGCCGAGAAATTAAGATGGCGGGACTTGTCCCCGCCGGCGGTATCCCAGGCGGTTACCGATAAACGCTGGCTGGCATCCAACCGGGGCATCAGCTCTGACCAGGTGAAGTATGGCCTGGGGAAATTCCCCGGCAGCTCGCCGCGACCTATCTTTTCCGCGCGTAGCTCTTCGGCTTTGGTATCCAGGTCGGCTACGGTCAGTTCAATGGTAGCGGGCTCATCGAGGACTACCAGGGCGTTTGCGGGTAGATAGCTCAGCAGGCTATCGTTATTGAAGAGCGGGGCGTAAAACTGTCCGTTGTCAGGTCGCTGCCGGTTAAGCAGCCTGGCCAATTCCTCCTGGAACTGCTCCTTTACCTCAGGAGTGCAATTTGTCAGGTCGAGGCTGTTGATGACCGACTCCATCTCACACCGGTCGCCCAGAAAAGGGCGCAGCAGGTCGGTGGCCGGGCTGATGGCTATTGAGAGGACTGCCCTCGTCGAACGCTGGCTGGTGGGGTCGAAAAGCCGGATACTGTCGATAGTATTGCCGAAGAACTCGATGCGGGCGGGCAGGGTGCTGGTGGGTGGGTAGATATCGACGATGCCGCCGCGGTGACTGATAGTGCCGGGTATCTCGGCCATGTTTTCCAGACGGTAGCCCATAGCCTCCCAGCGACTTAGAAGCTCAAAGGGCGTGGTATTCAGGCCCGGTTTGACGGTGCGGCTGCTGGTCGTGAAATCACTATAAGGGACCGTCTTTTGCGCCAGGGCAGGCGCGGAAATGATGACCAGGGGTACGCCTGGTCCAGTCTGGCCAGACACCTGACCGGTCCCGGCCAGGGCCGCCAGGGTCTGGATCCTCTCTGTCTCCGCCGAGGCGTCTGAGCTCATGCGCTGGTAAGGGAAGGCATCCGGTTCCGGGTAGAGCTTCACCTGATCGGGATCGCACCATACTGGAATCTGTTCATAGAGGCTCCGGGCATTTTCTGGCTGTGCGGTCACCAGCAGCAGAGGTATTTTCAAGGAGCGATAGATAGCGGCGATAAAATATGGTTTGGCTGCGTCCAGCACTACCACCGCCGGCCGGCGCCGTTGTTTTAGGTCCTTGATTAGCTGCCGGTAGCCCGGCATCCCCTCTATCAGGTCAAGTAGCTGGGTCAGGTTCAAGCGAGTCTCCTTGTACAAACACCTCTAGGGCTAGTCCGAAACGGACTAGCCCTGCAAGCAAATTGTAGCATAAGGACAGGTGATTAAAGAAATCGGGAAGAAGAGGTAAGTGCTGGATTGTCCAAATTAACACTGCTTGCTATAATGACCTGGATGAACGAGGTCAGGACCAGAGAATCAAATTCACCGTCTTTTCCTTATCATCGTATCGTGGTCAAGCTGGGTACCGGTCTGCTTACCGGTGGCAGTAACCACCTGGACGAGAAGATGATGGCCAGTCTGGTGGCCCAGATAGCCCATCTCCATGGTCAGGGTCTGGAGTTGGTGGTGGTGTCTTCCGGAGCGATTGCCGCCGGCCGTTATAAATTGGGGGTCCCCAAAGGGCCGGTAAGAGGCATTCCCTATAAGCAGGTCTTCTCTTCTGTGGGGCAAAGTCGTTTAATGCATACCTATGAACAACTGTTCAGCCCCCATGACATCACCGTGGCACAGGCGCTACTGACCAAAGCTGACCTCTCTGACCGGGCCGGATATCTCAATGCGCGCAACACATTGCTGGCCTTGCTTGAGTTCGGGGTAGTGTGTATTGTCAACGAGAATGACGTGGTAGCGGTGGATGAGCTTCATGAAGCCAAGTTCGGTGATAATGATAATCTCTCGGCTATGGTCGCCAATCTGGTAGACGCTGATCTGCTGTTACTGCTGACTGATATCGCGGGACTGTATACGGCTGACCCGCATCTGCACCCGGAAGCCACGCTTATTCCGCTGGTGGAGCGTATCGACGCCGGTATTGAGCAGTTAGCTACCGGTACCGTCAGCCGTGGCAGCGTCGGTGGCATGGTCACTAAAATCGAAGCCGCCAGGCTGGCCACTGCCTCGGGGGTGACCGTCATTATTGCGGATGGCCGGGAACCGGATATTATTGAACGGCTGGTGGCCGGCGAGGCTTTGGGCACCCGTTTCTTGCCCATCACCAGTAAACTGGAGAGCCGGCAGCGGTGGATGCTCAGTGGCCTTTGTACCAAAGGTGAACTGGTGGTCGATCCCGGGGCGGCTCTGGCCTTGAGTAAGCAGAACCGGAGTCTGCTGGCGGCTGGTATCCGGCAGGTTGAGGGCGAATTTGGACGGGGCGATATCGTGAATATCCATAATCTGGCCGGTGTTCGTCTGGGTTGTGGCATCACCAACTATAGCTCGTCTGAGATAGCAGTCATTAAAGGTGCGCGCTCTGACCAGATCGCCGCTTTGTTGGGTCATGATTATGGAGCTGAGGTGGTGCACCGGAACAACCTGGTGGTGTTGTAGTTTCAGTTCATTGCCCGCGGTGAGTTAGTTACTGTCCGCACTGGTGGGGTAATGGCTGTGCTGACGGGAAAGGACTATAATGGGTTTACACTATCGAAGTGGTTTTGGCAGGATATTCGATAAAGAAGCCGAACAGACAGTCGCCGAGATAAAATACCAGCTTATTGAGACCGACCCTACCAAATATACCAACAAAAAATGGTGGGGGGAGTTCTCAACCGATGAGAGAATAAAGAGAATGGGCAAGTATGTAATTGAGTTTGAGGATAGCCGGGCCGGCGAGTGCTTCATTAGCGTAAACCAGGAGAAGGGAGAGGTCAGATTAGCCGCTCTGCATCACTACCGCTTTTTTGGCCGGGGTAAGCTGGGCCGGTTTTCTTTGGGAGGACATCAGATATGAAATCGCGGGC
>JAQTRN010000182.1 GCA_028711795.1 Dehalococcoidales bacterium
ATTATGACGCAACAAGGAGGCCTTCGGTAACAGTTATTTTTGACGCAATACGTGGGTAAGAAAGTGACGTTGGCGATCTATGTCAGATGTGGGATATTAGAAAGAAGGACCTAAAACTCGTCTGAGGAAGGGATAGGGCTGGAAACGGTTGTTAGTGGCGTACGTTGTTTGATATATGGGTTGACGCTCACGTGATAGAGGGCTGTTATAATAGAAATATGATCGAAGGGAAATGCACCAAGTGCGGGACTAATTGCGTGGGGTGGGCACTGCTATTGCCGAGACACCAGAGCTGTCCCCGGTGTGGTGCTCCCTTAGAAATCAGCGATGATGGCCGCAGTTTGGGCAAAGGCTACTCTCCATTCACCGCTGAGAGGTACATCATTAAGCTGCCGACTAAGCCGCGGGTGTTATCTGAAGAAGCCGGGGAGAAACCCGAAGGGACCTAATCTGATTCCCGATTAGTCGGCTAGCGCTGTGAATCCCCAATGCTGATGCTGGATAGTGTATTTGCGTCTACTATTGGGAGTTGCTGGTGGTTGGGTATTGGCAGCGAGTGGGGTGAGTGGAGGGATTTGAACCCACGCTCTCCAGGGCCACAACCTGGCGCCTTAGACCGCTAGGCGACACTCACCATAAAGTACAGCAGATGGATATTTGTTACTCTTTGTGGCCACCTTTATTATAGTCAAACCTCCCCTGTCTTTCAAGCTGCCTGGCTAACCTGTCCGAACCATTTGTGACCGGTAAGGCTGTATTGACCCGGGCCAATTGGTATGCCCTGCTCCATGAGGGATTGTGCTATAATGCAGCGGTGACACGTCACCGGCGGCCGGACTCCACTGAATCTTCCAATAGACCACTCAACTCCAGGAATATCCTGCTTTTTTGTGCGGCGACATTCTTCTTCTGGGCGGCCCTCTATCTATACGTACCTACCCTACCGGTGTATTCCCAGTCGGTTGGGGCCAGTCTTTCCATGGTCGGTGTTATTGTGGCCGCCTACGCGCTACCTCAATTACTCTTACGGATACCAATCGGCGTTTGGTTCGATGCTCTCGCCAGAAGAAAACCACTATTGGTTGGTGGCATTATGGCTGCTTCTCTGGGGGCTTTGGGGCTGGGACTGGCGACTGGTCCCTGGATGCTTTTTGGCGCCCGCATTATGACCGGGATTGGCGCTGCCACCTGGGTGATATTCACTGTGTATTTCACCGGCTACTATGCACCGCCGGATGCGAAACGGGCTATCAGCATCATCAACTTCGTTCAAGGGATAGCCCTGGTAGTGGCTTCTTATGGCGGTGGACTGGTGGCTCAGGCGGGCGGATACAGCTCTACCTTTTGGGGAGCCGCTGCGTTCGGGCTGTTAGCTCTGGTAGCAGTTCTTCTGGGCAGAGAACCGGCGATAAGCGGAACCAAACACTTATCCTGGAAAGACCTGAGACCGATCATTACCTACCGCCCACTGATCATCGTCTCGCTGATGGGCCTCTTGTCACAGTTTGCCAACTGGGCCGGGCTGTTTGGGTTTGTGCCAGTTTATGGGGCCAGTATCGGTGCATCAAGTAATGACCTCGGCATCATCACCACGTTATGTCTGGCATCATCGGCGATTGCGGCCTTGTTTATGCCGCGTGCGGTGAGACTGTGGGGTACTTCGTGGGCGATTCTGGTGGGCGCGGTTCTGCTCGGCGGCATGGTACTGCTGGTCCCCCTGGTCCATAGCGTATCTATTTTGAAACTGGTTATGCTGATTAACGGACTGGGGCGAGGTCTGCTGGCGACGCTTCTTATGGCCTTGAGTATACAGACGGTGCCGCCGCAGCAAAGGGCCACCGCTATGGGCATTTATCAGGCCATATACGCTATGGGGATGTTAGCCGGCCCACTGGTATCAGGGTTTCTGGCGGATAGTCTGGGGCTATCCGCGGCTTTCTATCTGTCGACACTCTGCTGTTTGGCTACTGCCGGTATTGCCTTCCTGCCGGCAGTCAGGCACCTGGAACTTAAGTGAGGCTATTAATGGGATTGATACCCCTGACGACTGCCAGACTTGGTGGATAATCTTTGGAACCACGCATACCGGGTCATTTTCGAGGTTGCATCATGATGAGCGATTTGCTAAACTCAACTTAATAAATAAGTGGGCCGTTAGCTCAGTTGGTAGAGCACCTGACTTTTAATCAGGTGGTGCCGGGTTCGAGCCCCGGACGGCTCATTTCCCCCCGGTTTTCGAAGCTACATCGGTCATCTTCGCCCCGAGTCCCCCGGAGAAAAACCCATTATTGCACCTGATTCGTCAAAAACGGAGGCGTAAAGTGACCACCTGGCCTTGGCAGACGTGGAATAAGGCTTCCCTTTATCCAGACTCCCGATTGTGCTCCAATTGTCACAATCGGATTGGGGAGCTCGCTCAGAGGCTGCCAATGGGGTTGGTTCTACGTTTGAGTCTCAGCTGCCCATTCTCAGCTGAGATTTTGGCTATTTGCCTCTACCACATCACCCCACCACCGGTGTTGATGTCCTGGCCGGTTATGCTAGACGCATCATCAGACGCCAGGAAGACGGCCAACTTGGCGGCGTCTTCGGGCCCAGATCCTTTCTCAAGATAACCCTCATCGGCAGACCAGCGCCCGGCCAGTATCCTCTTCGGGTCATTCTGATCTGCCTGAAACTGCTTGCGGAAGGCTTCATCGTCAAGTGGCTTGTTCATATATTGGGCTCGGCCCCTGGCCAGTTCAAGACTCCGCTCTTGATGGCCACCCGGGCAGATGGCGTTGACATTGATGTTGTAGCGGCCGACATCAGCGGCCAGTGTCCTGGTGAAACCAATGATAGCCATCTTGGATGTGGCGTACGGAGCCCTATGAGTTAGAGGTTGCTTGCCAGTACCGGAGCTGAAGTTAATGATCTTGCCATATTTGTTCTTTATCATCTCAGGAAGCACCGTCTTACTGCACAGGAAGGCGGAGTCCAGATTAACGTCCAGGGTCTGCTTCCACTCCGCTAGACTCATATCCCAGATGTCTTTGGTGGGCCCGGCGATGCCAACGACGTTGGCCAATATATGGACGGTACCGAACCTCTTGATGGTCTCCCGCACCATCTTATGAACTTGGTCTTCTTTCGAGACGTCGGTCTGGAAGCAGATGACCTTTCCACCTGCGGCCCTAATTTCGGCACCGACCGAATTATCCAACTGGTTTACCGGAATCACGTCGCAGATAGAGACCGCAGCGCCCTCCTTAGCGAAGAAAATAGCTACTGTCTCAGCATGCCCCCTGGCAGCGCCAGTTACAATGGCAACTTTTCCATCCAGTCTTCCCATAATGACACTCTCCTTCGATCGCTTTTTCAATTAGCGTCTTGCACATTGATATTCTATCATACCCAGACAGATCCCCTGGGGACTGGGAAATCGACTCCTAGTATATTTCGT
>JAQTRN010000183.1 GCA_028711795.1 Dehalococcoidales bacterium
GGTCTCACCCGATAGACAGACTTATGCAACAGCCGGATAATACCCACCACCAGCAGCGAGATCACCGCAGCCACCCCATAAACAAAAAGCGCAAACAGTATTGATCTTAGAACCAATATTAGACCCTTCTTTAATGGTCGACTCAGTCAGGCTTTTGCCAACTATGCCGAAATCTAATTGTCCTTTTAGTATTCAATAACGGCAATCATCTTGCCGGCCTCGACAGTCTCATTAGTGGAGACGCCGATCTGGGTAATCTTGCCGGCAACGGGAGCAACTATCGGGTTTTCCATTTTCATCGATTCGAGGACGCAAATCACGTCATCCTCTTTAACTTTGTCGCCCACTTTCACATTGACGCTGAGAATCTTACCGGTTAGTGGGACTTCTACAATTTCTTTAGCCAATTCTTGTTTCTCCTTCCGGACTAATATTAACGTGTGGTCAAGCGACCACACCGCAAACAAACAGTATAAGGGAAATCAGACAAAAAATAAAGGGCGGTTTCTAATTCGATTGGTTTCCCGCCCTTCACTCAATCGGCAATAAGCCATCAGAACCCGGTATGAGGTGTTATCGTCCTTCCAGAGCGCCCACCGTCGCTGGATGTATCACGATCTCTCCATTTTCCACATCAACTACGACAGTATCACCTTCGCGGAAATTGGCGCGCAGCAGGTCATCAGCCAGCTTGTCCTCCACCATATCCTGAATCGCCCGGCGTAGCGGCCGCGCGCCAAAGACCTCATCATAGCCCTTCTCGCCCAGCAGGTTCTTGGCGGCATCGGTCACCTGTAGTTTGACACCTTTCTCAGCCAATTGCTGGCTAACAGTGCCCAGCATCAGGTCAACTATCTTGCGGATGTGGTCCTTGTTCAACGGATGGAAGACAATCACGCCATCGATACGGTTGAGAAACTCGGGACGGAAGGTCTTCTTCAACTCACCGAGCAGCTTCTCTTTCATCGTGGTATAGGCCTGTTCCTGGTTCTTAGCCTCATCCGTATGAGTGGCAAACCCGATGGTCGCTCCCTTTCGGATAAGTTCCGCACCAATATTGCTGGTCATGATGATAATACAGTTCCGGAAGTCAACCCGGCGACCCTTGGCATCGGTCAGGTGTCCATCATCGAATATTTGTAAAAGGATATTAAAGACATCAGGATGGGCTTTCTCGATTTCATCCAGAAGGATACAGCAGTATGATTTGCGTCTAACGGCCTCGGTAAGCTGCCCGCCCTCTTCATAGCCAACATATCCCGGCGGCGCTCCTACCAGACGGGAGACAGCGAACTTTTCCATGAACTCAGACATATCGAGCCGGATCAGAGTATCCTCGCTGCCAAACATGAACTCCGCCAGCGCCCTGACCAGTTCGGTCTTGCCCACACCGGTTGGACCAAGGAAGACGAAATTGCCGATGGGGTGTCTCGGGTCTTTAAGGCCAGCCCGGGCCCGCCGCACTGCCTTGGCAATGCTATTGATGGCCTCATCCTGACCGATAATACGACGGTGCAGCACTTCTTCCATATTGAGCAGGCGGCTGGTCTCATCTTTGGCCAGTTGTACCAGCGGAATCCCGGTCCACATACTCACCACCTGGGCAATATCTTCCGCGGTGACCACCACCTCTTCCTGCGCCTGTTCCGCCTGCCACTGTTCTTCCAGTTTCTTCAGCTTTTCTTCGATCTGCAACTCTCGCTCACGGAGCTCGGCGGCATACTCATATTGCTGTGTCGCCAGAGCCGCGTCCTTATCGCGCCGGACGCTGTCTTCTGCCTGTCTGGCCTCCCGCAAGCTGATCGGTATCGTCCGGTGACGGATCCTCACCCTCGAAGATGCCTCGTCAATCAAATCAATTGCCTTGTCCGGCAAAAAGCGGTCCGGTATGTATCTGGCTGCCAGTGAAGTAGCCGCTACCAGGGCTTCATCACTGATACTCAGCTTATGATGTTCTTCATAGCGCCCTTTGATACCACGCAGGATTTCCAGACTCTCATCAGTGGTGGGCTCTTCTACCAGAACCGGTTGGAAACGGCGCTCCAGGGCCGGGTCTTTCTCCACGTATTTACGATAATCATCCAGGGTAGTAGCGCCGATGCACTGGATTTCGCCCCGCGCCAGCGAAGGTTTCAATATGTTAGCGGCGTCCACGGCCCCTTCGGCCGCACCGGCACCGACAATGGTGTGGAATTCATCGATGAAAAGGACGCAGTTGCCGGTTGCCTTGAGCTCGTCAAGGATCTTCTTCAGCCGCTCTTCAAACTCACCACGGTACTTGGTCCCGGCGACTACCATCGGCATATCGAGGGTCACCAGTCTCTTACCCTCTAACGTTTCCGGAACGTCACCGGCAATAATACGATGGGCCAGCCCCTCAACGATAGCGGTCTTGCCTACCCCCGGCTCGCCGATAAGCGCCGGGTTGTTCTTGGTCCGGCGGCTGAGGATCTGGATTACCCGTTCGATTTCCTTATGTCGGCCGACTACCGGGTCCAGTTTACCGGCACGAGCCGCCGCCGTCAGGTCAACACTCAACTGGTCCAGAGTCGGAGTCCGGCTGGCACTGCGGGTAAGCTTGGACCGGGGGGCTCCCTGACTCAGAACATGGACGATCTCGGTGCGGGACCGCTCCAGGGTGACTCCCAGACTATCCAGTACCCCTGCAGCCACACCTTCACCCTCACGCAGTAAGCCCAGAAGGAGATGCTCCGTACCGATATAGCTGTGGCCGAGGTTACGCGCCTCGTCTATCGCCAGCTCAATGACTCTTTTGGCTCTTGGAGTGAGGCCGATTTCGCCACTGGTGGATTTCTCACCGTGGCCGATGATGAATTCTACCGCCGAGCGCACCTTGCTCAGGCTAACGCCCAGATTAACCAGCACCCGGCAGGCGACCCCTTCCTCCTCCCGCACCAGTCCCAGCAAGATGTGCTCGGTACCAATGTAACTATGGTTGAGTTGCCGCGCTTCTTCCTGGGCTAATGTGAGGACCCGGCGTGCCCGTTCTGAGAACTTTTCAAATCGGCTGGCCATTTATGCTCCTTAACCTTAGGCTGTTAATCAAATGGCTCCTAATCAGCATCTCTATTGTAAATCAACCGGGGGTGAAACGTCAAAATTGTGTCACGGGATGCTGGTAAACACCGGATGTGTTTTACTCAGGGCTGTTTTCGGTCTCAAGGGTATGAAACCATTTGAGTTCTCAGACCCCCTGGCAGTGGCATATTTTCCACAAGGGGTTGCCCCCTCAGTATCGTCTGCGCTGGGGCGTTTCACTTCCGTGTTCGGGATGGGAACGGGTGGTGCCACCCCGCTCTAACCGCCAGGAGGTCAGAACTGTTTATAGTATAGCACAGTGATTAGAAAAAGCAAATATCTAAATAGCGGGTTTTATCTACTTTGTCCGGCCGGCGGCTGAGGGGGAA
>JAQTRN010000184.1 GCA_028711795.1 Dehalococcoidales bacterium
CTCATCGTTAGGGTTAGAACTGAGGACTATCACTTTCGTATTGGGGAAATAGCGGGTAATCTTCCGGCCCAACTCCAGGCCACTAACATTAGCCAGGTCTGAACCGAGGAGAGCGATATCGGGGAGGGAAGTCTCAATCAACCCGATGGGGTCTTCCCTCGGGTCACAGTCCGTTATGTTGAGGTTGGGTTGTTGTGATAACGCCTGGCGTACCCCTGTTCTAAATAATGGTTGGTCATCAATCACTAATACCTTGATTTTATTCTCTTCCACTCATGTACCTCCGGTCCTATTCCCTTAGTGGCTATTTTCTATCGGCTTATCGCGGTCTATTTCCATTCCAGAGACGTGTGGTATGGCAATGAATGCTCGGGCTCTACCGTCTCGGCGGACCTTGATTTCTGAGAGAGGAAGCTGGAGATATCTTCGTGACGGAATCTGCGGTCGCCCCGGGAGCCGACACGGTAGGCTTTAAGTATTCCCTGGTTACTCCACCGCCTTACGGTATTGATATGTACGTTAAGCAGTCGAGCCACGTCACTCGCTGTTAGCATCGAGTCAATATCTCTCTGATTCTTGCTACTTGCCATAACCCGTTCCTCTTTTAAACTATCTTAAACTTACCGCTACCACTATAACTTATCTTACTTTCCCTGTGCAATGACCTAAATGGACTATAGCCCTCGACCGTTAGTAGTAGGAATATAGTCCTAGTACCGTATGTTCGCCAGACTGGTTAGGGTGGTTTAAGGAATAGAATATGGTTACTTTGTTAAGCCAGTGCCGCCGGGCGTATGACCGGCGCCGAACTATCTTTTTGTGAGGGTCTCCATTATACTTAGAGCACAGAGCAGTACTCGGTCCACGACCGGGGAACGGGTAAGGAGTGTGCGGTGCAAGATGAGCAGAGCCTGGTACGGCGAGCGCAACAGCGTGACCCGGAGGCTTTAGCCCAGTTATATGAAGAGCATTTTGATAAGATTTACCGTTACGTAGCTCTCCGAATTGGCGATAAGATGGAGGCTGAGGATTTGACCCAGCAGGTCTTTCTCCATGCCCTCCAGTCTATTACCTCTTTCAAGTGGAAGGCAGTCCCGTTATCAGCCTGGCTTTTCCGCATTGCTCATAACCAGGTGATTGACTATATGCGGAAAAGATCGAGAAGAGTATCGGTCCCCCTCGATGAATCCTTTGTGAGCGACAGCATTAACCCCCAGTCAATAGTTGAGCAAAGACTGGATTTGGAGCAGGTTATGCTAGCTACGGAACGGTTAACCGAGTCCCAGCGGGAGGTTATTTCACTCCGTTTCGCCGGGGAGCTCTCTATTGCTGAGGTAGCCAGGATTATGGGTAAAAGCCAGGGAGCGGTGAAAGCTCTACAGCACAGCGCCATAGTGTCCTTGCGCAAAGCGCTACTGGTAGTTGTGGAAGATGAAAAAGACTGATCGGGAACTGGACAATATACTGGAAGAGTGTCTCGAACGGGCGCTCAGTGGTGAGACCATTGAGCAGTGCCTGCGTCGCTATCCGCAGTGGGCCGATGAACTCCGGCCACTACTGCAAACAGTATTGGCTACCAGGCAAGCGGTGGCGATGCAGCCCCGCTCTGAATTTAAAGCTAAGGCCAGGTACCAATTCCGTTCAGCCCTGCTGGAAAAACCCGGAGAAAGTCGCCTCCTCTTTAACCGGCAACGTTGGTGGGTGACGGCGGTGGCGGCCCTGCTGGTATTGTTACTGGCTGGCGGGGGTCTGGTGGCTGCCGCTGGTAGCAATATGCCGGATGGGCCTTTATACCAGGTAAAGCTGGCGACTGAGCAAGTATGGTTGTCGTTGACTCCATCGGCTGTCGGTAAAGCTGAAGTGCGCGCTCAACTGGCCGATAGGCGGGTCACGGAAATAATCTATGAAGCAGGTAAGGGCGACCCTGAAAAGATAGAGCAGGCCACACGGCGTGCTGGTGACTATCTGGCTTCGATTGCTGGTCTGACGGGAGGGGAAAGGGAACAGGGGGTCATGCTCATGGGTCCGGAGGCGGGAACTGGCGGCGCGGCTGATAGCGCTCCGCCGACGACTAGTGTTGCGCCCCCCGATGAGAGCACCGCCGAACTCAGAGCGATACTAGCCCGTTATGCCGCATCTCATCCGGCCGCCCTGCAATCGATATTGGATACGGCGCCAGAGTCAACCAAACCTGCGTTACGCCAGGCAATTGAAGTACTGGTCAGTGGCTATCAGGAAGCTCTGGAAGCGGTTGGGGCCGGAACCAGCCGGTAGTCAATAGCGTACCGGAACAAAAAGAGTCCCGCCTATTGGCCGGCCCATTTGACTGCGTTCTGAAAAATGCGAAAGCCATCGCCTGGCTCTTTGTTTCCTTTCCTGGTCCATTGAGGGTGCTGGGTACCACGGACATAGCGCTCTGGATGGGGCATGAGGGCGAAGATACGGCCGGTGCTATCACAAATACCAGCGATATTACCCATTGAGCCATTGGGATTATAGGGATAACCGGCGGCCGTATTCCCGTACTGGTCGCTATAGTAGAGAACGGCATTGAGTCCAGCCAGGTTGGCCGGACTGGCGACTACCTTTCCCTCTCCATGGGCTACCGGCAGGCTAAGACTGTCCATACCCCGTGTGAAAACGCAGGGGCTATCCTTATTGACTTGGAGGTAGACCCAGCGGCATTCGAATCTTCCGGAATCGTTATTGGCCAGTGTAAGAGAGGGTGTCTCTTCTTTTAGTAATCCCGGTAAGATACCGGCCTTTACCAGTACCTGGAAGCCGTTACATATCCCCAGGAGTAGTCCTCCAGCCTCGACGAATCTTACTATCTCCTCACCGAGTTTGACTTTGATTTCATTGGCTAGAACCCTGCCGGCGGCGATATCATCCCCATAGGTAAAACCACCGGGAATGACCATTATCTGGTAATCACCGAGCTTTTGCTCCCGGCGTATCAACTGGTTGATATGTACCGCGGACACCACTGCCCCTGCCTGCTCGAAAGCGAATGTAGTCTCGACATCGCAATTCGTTCCGGGAGCGCGCAGTACCAGCGTCTTAACCTTACTCATTTTCTTACCGTTCTTACCACCGGATTGGCCTCTGCCAGGCTTCCTTTAATTTGGCTAACGGGACATCGATAATTGTATTCCCCCTGGTTCCCTGTATCGTTAAGGCGTCGCTTTCGGTAATGCTTCCGATGACGGCCAGGGGGGTGCCGGCCATTATCTTCTCAAACTCGGCCTGGTTAGCCGGGTCTACCTCTGCCAGGAAACGGCTGTTCGATTCGGAGAAAAGGATAAAATCATCACGGTTGATGGGTTCGCCCAGGGGGACCTTCCCCAGATGGACATTTGCTCCCAGGTCGCCGGCGAAGGCCATCTCGGCGAGAGCGACGCCGATA
>JAQTRN010000185.1 GCA_028711795.1 Dehalococcoidales bacterium
TCCGATCTCCACCTCTTCCCAGTTCATCCCGGCTGCTGAAATCAAGGAGCGACTCAAGGCGCTGGGCCAACTGGAGCCCAGCCCGCCTGGCATCGGCAATGGACCAGCCAAGTACTTTCGTT
This sequence comes from Dehalococcoidales bacterium, assembly GCA_028711795.1. Taxonomy (GTDB): domain Bacteria; phylum Chloroflexota; class Dehalococcoidia; order Dehalococcoidales; family JAQTRN01; genus JAQTRN01. The sequence goes on from JAQTRN010000185.1 coordinate 123, forward strand.
TTCCTCATGCTCGGGGCACTGTTGGATTCATTACTCCAGTCAGCGAGCACTTCTGCTTCCACTGCAATCGCTTGCGGCTTACCTCCGATGGCCGGCTGCGACCTTGCCTGATGGCCGAGGACGAGGTGGACCTGAGACAGCCGCTGCGCCGAGGCGCATCCTCGGCCGAGCTAAAGCAGTTGATCGAAGAAGCCGTGGCTCGAAAACCCCGGGGCCATCACCTGGCCGAGGGTTACACCCTGTGCGATAAGCCCTTCTCTCAGATAGGTGGTTAGGCCGGCTACCCGGCCCTGGCCAGGGATACAGTTGGAGGTGTGTCGATTTGATTGAGATTTACACTGATGGCGCCTGTAACCCGATTTCCGATCAGGGTGGCTGGGCGGCAGTAGTGGTGGAAAACGACCAGAAGCAATCTCACTCCGGTACGGTCGGCAAAACGACCAGTAACCGCATGGAGATCACCGCGGCCATCGAAGGCATCTCCCGCACCCCGCCGGATGCGGAAATGACTCTATATACTGATAGCCAGTACCTCTTCGGCTCGATGACCAAAGGGTGGCAAAGAAAAGCCAACGTTGACCTCTGGCAGCGACTGGACTCGGCCGCAAGCAAGCGTAAGGTGTACTGGCAGTGGGTCGACCAGAATCTTAACCATCCCTTTCATCAGGAGGCGCATAACCTGGCTACGGCCCTGGCTTCCGGCAAGGGGGCGCAGTCGCCGGTAACGGAAGTACCGCCAGCCGCGCCTGCCGCTGAGCTAACCCATATCGATGCCTCGGGCCGTCCCCGCATGGTGGATGTCAGTCAGAAAGCGGATACCGAGCGGGAAGCCATCGCCAAAGGCGCTGTCCGGATGCAGCCGGCCACCTTCAAGCGGATAAAAGGCGGTGACATTGCCAAGGGAGATGTCCTCACCACGGCCCAACTGGCCGGCATAATGGCCGCCAAACAGACATCCCACCTGATCCCTTTGTGCCATCCGGTGCTGCTCGGCGAGGTCCGGGTTGAGTTTAATCTGGATGAAGAAAATAGTACGGTGGAGATTACTGCCTCCGCCCGGAGCACCGGCAAGACCGGCGTCGAGATGGAAGCCCTGACGGCGGTAGCCGTGGCCGCCCTGACCATCTACGACATGTGTAAGGCCGTCGACCGGGGAATGCGGATCGAGGGTATCCGTTTGGTTCGAAAAAGTGGCGGTAAAAGTGGCCTGATTCAGCTTGAGTAGCGCTCTTTATTGGTATATACTACACTACCAGCGTTTCGTCTAGTATCATTCAGGGGGTAGATTATGAAATTATCGTGTTTGCAGGAAAACCTTAATCGGGGACTGGGCATCGTCTCGCGGGCCGTGGCTGCCAGAACGACTCTGCCCATCACCAATAACGTGTTGCTGGTAGCGGAGCAGTCCCGGCTCAATCTGGTGGCGACCAATCTGGAAATGGCCATCAGTTGCTGGATTGGCGCCAAGGTGGAAGAGGAAGGTGCCATCACCGTACCCGCCCGACTGCTGACGGAGTTCGTTGGCTCCTTGCCCAGCGATCGCGTGGACGTCAGCCTATCACCCAAGACCCGGACGCTTGTTCTCAAATGCGCCCGCTTTGAGGCGCGGATCAGTGGGGTGGATGCCAAGGACTTCCCGCCCATACCGAAAATCGAAGATGGCATTACCACCAGTGTTGAAGTGGAAGCCCTGCGCCAGGGGATCAGCCACGTGGCTTTCGCCGCCGCCTCGGAAGATTCCCGTCCGGTGCTCACCGGTGTTGACTCCCGGTTCGAAGGTAACCTGCTGACGCTGGCCGCCGCCGATGGTTTCCGGCTGGCGGTATATAAAGTCCCCCTGTCCAAACCGGTCGACCCGGCCACCGAGGTTATCATTCCGGCCCGGACCCTGAACGAGCTAAACCGGCTTATCACCGACCAGGAAGAGTCCGTGGAGATAACGGTCAATCCGAACAAAAGCCAGGCGCTTTTCCGCCTGAAGAATATCGAGCTGGTGTCCCAGATGGTCCAGGGGACCTTCCCCCAGTATGCCCAGCTCATCCCCCAGAGCTATAAGACGCGCGTGGTGGTCGACGTGGCCCAGTTCTTGATGGCCGCCAAGACGGCCTCGATCTTCGCCCGTGACGGCGGCGGTATCGCTCGACTGCTCATGACACCGGGTAAGGAGCTGACCCCGGGTAAACTGACGATTTCAGCGCGGTCGGAGGAACTGGGCGAGGATGTCGGTGACATTGATGCTATCGTTGAGGGCGAGGAAGCCAAGATCGCCTTCAACAGTAAGTACCTGATCGAGGTGCTCAGCGTCCTGCGCGAGCAGCAGGTGGCACTGGAGACTACCAACCCCTCCAGCCCCGGCGTTATCCGCCCGGTAGGTACGGACAACTATATCCACGTCGTCATGCCCATGTTTGTTCAATGGTGACTAAATTCCGCTTCAGTTGATTGACCTTTTGAACAAAGGGCGTGTCGCCTTGAAGTGGCTTAGTGCTGTTTAAGAGCTCTCCAACAGAGATATCGGGATGCTGTTGTTCGAATTGCTCAAGCTGGTCTTCGAATGAAGACAAGTCCTGTGTGTCTTTGGATGAGATAATAGTCCCATCAAGGGTGAAATTGAACTCGTAGCCTTCAGATGTGGCTAGGACTTTGAGATTGATAGATGCGTATAGATTACGTTTCTTGGTGATTTGATCCTCTTTTGATGGTTGAGACATCGGGTGTAAAAGGTTTTGAGGATGATAGTCGTGGGTAAGCTGACGGTATTGCCCTCCTGAGGCTTGGGTTAGTTTGATAGTAAGACGGTCCGCCCGGGTGGCTTCTTTCCTGGAAGAGAGTAGTGATTCGAGTTGCAGTTCGTCGTTACGACGTTCCTGTTTGAGGTTGTTGACCGCTTCCAGAACATAGTCTTTGGTCACGGCATCGTGTTGTAGTAGGTCGTAGAGATTCTTCTCCTTAGCCGGATAGGCAGCGAGTTTCTTCCTGAGTTGTTCGATCTGTTTGGTAAGTTGTTGGATATACTGGTCAGGTTGGCGGTTCTCATTGATAAGAGTCTGAAGTAGTGTGCTCGGGCTGGATAGTATTTCACGGATCTGAAAAGAGATAGAGTCTTCCAGTTTGTCCGCTTTGATGTATCCGGTAGCACAGATTTTGCCTCTGGTTGTAGTCGGGACTGCTCCTCGGCATCGGTAGTATCTGTATTTGCCATTGAGGGTGGTTCCGATGATAGGCGAGCCACACTTGGGGCATCTGGTGAATCCAGTAAGCA
>JAQTRN010000186.1 GCA_028711795.1 Dehalococcoidales bacterium
CACCCTGGGCTGGCCGGAGGATACCGCCGACCTGCGCTATTTCTACCCGACCTCGGTGATGGAGACCGGCTATGATATCCTCTTCTTCTGGGTGGCCCGGATGATTATGATGGGCATAGAGGATACGGGCGATATTCCCTTCCATACCGTCTACCTTCACGGCCTGATACGGGATGAGAAGGGGGAAAAGATGAGCAAAGTCCGGGGCAACGTACTCGACCCCATTGTTACCCTGGAGAAGTACGGGACTGATGCCCTGCGCTTCGCCATCACTACGGGGACGTCTCCGGGTAACGATCTGAGACTGAGTCAGGATAGACTGGAGGCCAGCCGTAACTTTGCCAACAAGCTGTGGAATGCCAGCCGGTTTGTTCTGGGCAGTATCCCACCACCGGCTGAATTCGGGCTGGCCTGGGAGCAGTCTCAGTCATCGACAGAGGCGCGCCCGGTGGAAGACCGCTGGATTCTCAGCCGGCTTAACCGTACTTTATCCAGTGTTACCAGTCTGATGGTGGACTTCCAGTTCGGTGAGGCTCAGAAACAAATTTATGATTTCCTGTGGGGCGAGTTTTGCGACTGGTATATCGAACTGGCCAAGATACGACTGCGTTCTAGTAGTAAAGAGATGGCGTCACCGGTCCCTGTTCTGGTCCATGTCCTGGAAACCTCGCTACGCCTGCTGCACCCCTATATGCCCTTTATCACCGAGGAGCTGTGGCAGAATGTAAGAAAATACCTGCCCTCACTGCCGGCGGCTGTCGAATCTATCATGATAGCTCCCTACCCGGAAGCGGATACGGCTATTGACCCCGAGGCGGAGCAGATTATGGAATCGGTGGTCGAGATAGTCCACTCTATCCGTAACGCCCGGGCTGAGTACCAGGTGGCCAGTGACCGCTGGGTAGAGGCCCGGATTTATGCCGGTGTCCTGGAACCGGTCATCGCCCCTTACTCAGCCGCCATTCAGACTCTGGCCAGGGTAAGACCGGTCACCCTTTTTGCCAGTCGGCTGCAGGAACGGTCGGCCGATAACGCCCTGGTACTTTTGCTCAAAGAATCGGAAGTGGTCATCCCGATGGCGAGTATGCTGAACCTGGAGGAGGAGAGGGCGCGGGTGCAGAAAGAGATGGAGCAGGGCCAGGTCGAGATCGTGCGACTCCAGGCCCGGCTGGACGATAGCGCTTTTTTGACCAAAGCGCCGGCGGCGGTGGTGGACAAAGAACGCCAGCGACTGGCCACGGTGCGTGATAAGCTGGCGAGGCTGCGGCAGCAACTGGGCCGACTAAGCTGAAATTGCTTACTATTAAATAGCTGCTTCCCTCCGATGGATATGAGAAGCAGCTCTAATCTTTCCCCAGGAATGTCAGGGCTTACGCGACTCTAGTTCTTGAACTTGCCGCCATCGACGTTCAGTGCCTGCCCGGTAATGTTCTTCGCATCCTCAGAGACCAGAAAGACCACGGCACGCCCCATATCTTCCGGGGTCTGTTCTCGCATCAGCGGTGTGAACCCAACTATATTGGGGAATTTGCCCTGATTCAGCGCGATGAACCACTCCCTCGAGTCCATCCCCTTGTACTCAGGGCGGGTCTCCACCATTCGTTTGGCTCCGGTTACCCAGGCGTCGGTGTAGACCAGGCCGGGACAGACTGTGTTGACATTGATGTTATGGGGGCCGAGTTCATCGGCCAGATATTGAGTATACCTTATCAGCCCGGCTTTCACCGACCCGTAAGACGCCGGTGTGGCCCGTGAGGAAAAGCGGCCGGCCATGGAAGCGATATTGACGATCTTGCCGCTTTTTTGCTTGATGAAATAAGGCGCGATCGCACGGCACATCAGTACCGTCGCCCTGAGGTTTAGCGCGAATATCCCGTCCCACTCCGCCGCGGCCTGTTCCAGCATACCGGTTACCTCCTTGGGACGTCCGCCGCCACCGACATTGTTTACCAGTACGTCTATCTTGCCGAAGGTCTTTAGGGCTCCCTGGACTACCTGGTTGATCACCGGTATCTGGGTCACGTCACCCGGTACCACCAGCGACCGGCGGCCCATGGCCTTAATCTCCTGGGCGACGCTGGCTGCTGTCTCCTGGTGAAAAGAGTTGACGACCACATCGGCCCCTTCTTCGGCCAGGCAGAGAGCGATGCCGCGGCCAATGCCGCGCCCACCCGCGGTGACGATAGCCACCTTATCCTTTAGTTTCATTGATACCCTCCTTTGTCCTTTCTTTAGAGTTTTCTGGCCTCATCGGTATTCAGTTGTTTCAGTGCTTTCTTGGTATCACTGGCCACTTTCGCCTGGTCGCAATGCCGGAGACGGTATTTGAATAGCCAGTAGGTAAACTCCTTCAGCTCGGTCAGGCTGATCGAATTTAACTGTGGGTAGCTCCATTCCCGGCGGAACCGATTTAGCAGTGTTGTTCTGCTAGCGCCGTATATCCGCCGGAAGGCTTCGTCCAGGGCACCGTGTTCGCCGCTCTGGCCCAGAGTCTGCCTCTCCTTGCGCACCTCACTCAGAACCGCCCGGATAAGCGCTTCCTCGACGGTGATGCCGTAAAAATAGTTGAGGTACTGCTGGTATTTCTGGCTGCCGATCAGCTTCTTGAATTCGGCCCGGGTGAGGTCGAGCGGCGAGTGGTTGTGGAAGAGGAGGGCGGTCTTTTCAGCCTCCGGTAGCAGATTATCTACCGCCTGGCAAAGGCGTTCCGCCAGCAGTAGCCAGTCGAAGGCCTCGCCGGCGATGAGGTAGCGGTAGCTCCGGCCATGATGTGTCTCTTCGGCTATCGGCCATAAGCCAATGGCTTCCAGCAGGGCGATATACCAGTGCTTACCGCCGCGGATAACCTGCGCCAGTTGTTCCACTATCTCCTGGCTGGTCTCTAGGGCTGGCGGGGGAGACTGAGGCCTGTCCATCACCGTCATCCTCTCGAACCTCTCGGTAAGCGGTTCGCCAGATAGTTGATCAGTTCCGGCAGCGGTCGTGTATTGATTATATCCGTAGCTTCACACCAGCCCCGCCGCGCCACCCCGATCCCGAAGCGTACCAGTTCCAGGTGATCGGTGCTGTGGGCATCGGTGTTGATCGCCAGCTTCACCCCCAGTTCCCGCGCCCGGTAGGCGTGGATATCCTTGAGGTCGAGGCGGTTAGGCATGGCGTTGATTTCCAGGATGATATTGTTCTTAGCGGCGGCACGAAAGACAGCTTCGATATCCAGCGCCACCGACTCCCTATCAGGGAAAAGTCGGCCGGTGGGATGCGATAGCACGTCGACGTGCGGATTTTCCAGGGCTTTCAGGATTCGCCGGGTCATCCGTTCCTCGCTCTGGTTCAGGCCGGAATGCACGGCGGCCGTTACCAGGTCGACTTCAG
>JAQTRN010000008.1 GCA_028711795.1 Dehalococcoidales bacterium
AACCCTGGACCACAGTGGCAGCCGCGCTATCGAATGGGCGTTCACCAGTGCTAAGGTCCGGGATACTCTGAATCGGTTCTATTATGAACGGACCAAGCGCCGGCCAATGGTCCTTCCCTTTATGGTCAAAGTGTAGCTGCTACTTGTTGAGGCTAAGATGGCTAAACGTAGAGCCAGCACCGGGAAAAAGCCCAGGAGGGCCAGTGCCCGACCGTCCGCGAGGCCGAAGAGGAGTTCGTTTCTCAAGGGACTGTCCCATTTTCTGCGGTCACCGGTGGTCTGGCGGGTGTTACTGGCCGTAATTGTTGCCGCCGTGCTGTTCTGGCAGTGGCCGGCAATAACTTCGTGGGTGGCCGGGGTCAGGGATAGCATACTCAACACGTTCGGTTGGGGACTGATATTTATTGGTGTCATTATTGCCGCTGTCCTCTGCCTCATATTCTGGCGACAACTATCAGACTGGGCTCGACGCTGGCATCTCCAGCACTGGCACAAATGGCTGGGGGCTATTGTTTTCATGCTGGCCATCTGGGGAGTACTGGCCTTCTTCCACCTCGGAGGTAATATCGGCCTGGCTATCATTGGCCAGAACGCCACTGATTATCCGGTCATACTCAGCGTGTTGCGGGTCATCGGGCTGGTGGTGATTGGTATTATGTTAGTCATTCCCGGACCGTTCTTTCGCTTTGTGGGCAGGTCGATTGTGTGGTTGGCAAGGCGATTGCGGAGACAGCCGTCTCCTGAGACCCCGCCAAAGGCGAAACCGGCGCCGGCGGCAGCCAAGCCTCAGCCATCCGTCCCAGAGAAAGAGCCGTCTGCAACTCCGGCTCTGGTGGAGGCTGACTCAGAGTTGCAGCAGGTAGCCCAGCAGGTCTGGAAAAAGTACGGGGAGTCTGCGGATCTGGTCGCGGTTAACGGCTGGCGGCTGCCACCAATCGATATCCTGGATAAGGCGACCGAAGTCGAGATGGGGGAGGCGGATAATCTGGAAAGGGCCAGGCTGATTGAAGAGGCGCTGGCCAGCTATGGGGTCGAAGCCAAAGTGGTACAGATAAATGCTGGCCCCACGGTTACTCAGTTTGGCGTTGAGCCCGGCTGGGATAAAAAGGTAAAAGAGGTCAGGGAAAAGAGTAAAGACGGCAGCGTTAAACTGAAGCTCAAGGAATTGTCACGCACCCGGGTCAAAGTAGAGCGTATTACTTCACTGTCTAATGACCTGGCCTTAGCCCTGGCGGCGCCCAGTATCAGAATTGAGGCGCCGGTACCAGGGAAATCAATGGTCGGTGTCGAGGTGCCCAATACTATCTCCGGTATGGTCAGCCTCCGTGGCGTGATTGAGACCACTGTTTTCCAGAAAATGATGCCCAAGGCCAAATTGCCGATTGCGCTGGGCAAGGGCGCTGGAGGCGAGTCAGTAGCTGCAGACCTGTCCAAAATGCCACATCTGCTTATTGCCGGTGCTACCGGTAGCGGTAAGACAGTCTGCCTCAATGCTATTATCTGTTGTCTTTTGATGCATGGTACTCCGTACGATGTTAAGTTCATTATGATTGACCCCAAACGGGTGGAACTGACGCCGTTTAATAGTATTCCGCACCTGGCGGCACCGGTTATCGTGGAGACTAACAAAGCACTGGGGACGCTGCGCTGGCTCAACCTGGAGATGGACAGGCGTTACCAGAGACTGGCCTCGGCCGGAACGCGTAACATCGAGGGCTACAACAAGAACAAGCATGAAGAGGAAAAACTACCCTATCTGGTATTGGTTATTGATGAGTTGGCGGACCTGATGATGGCTGGCTTTGATGAAGTAGAGCACATTATCTGCCGTCTGGCGCAACTGGCCCGGGCTGTTGGCATCCACCTGGTGGTGGCGACGCAACGCCCTTCGGTTGACGTGGTCACCGGATTGATTAAGGCTAACTTCCCCACCCGTATCAGCTTCGCGGTGACGTCCCAGGTGGACTCGCGCACTATCCTGGATACTGTCGGTGCCGAGAAGCTGCTGGGCAAGGGGGATATGCTCTATATGCCAACGGAAGCCGCCAAACCCAAACGCCTGCAGGGTTGCTATGTCTCGGATCCCGAGACGGAGCGGCTGGTCTATTTCTGGGGCAGCCAGCGAAGAGAAGATACCGGCTCCCAATTGAAAGTGGAAGAGATAGTCTCTCCGGTAATTCCCGGCCGGAGGGAAGCTTCATCGGCCGACCCTCTCCTGGATACTGCCCGGCAGTTGGCCCAGGAGCACGAGCACATATCGACTTCTTTCCTGCAGCGCCGTCTCCATATCGGTTACCCGCGGGCCGCCCGCCTCATGGAGCAGTTGGAGGCGGAAGAGACCGGTAAGGAAGAAGATAAGCCTACTTCTTAGCCTTCAGTTTTTGTAGTCTCTTTAGAATAGCGTCTCAATATACTTTAGCCAGCCTTTTCCCGTGCTGAGGAATGCGCTCCCGTCTTTTCTGGAGCTTCTTTTCGCGGCGCTCCTGTCTTATTTCTGGCGATTCGTTGTTCATTTTGGTCGGATAGGGGACATTACTGGTTCGGTGTTTTCCTAACCGGATATTTCCCTCTGGCTTTCTTCAATACGGGAGGTGGGGTTACCAGCTCTTCTTCCGTATTCTTACGTAGCTCTATAATGCGGTCCCGGATCAGTGCCGCCTTCTCAAACTCAAGGTTTCTGGCGGCGGCTTTCATCTGTGACTCCAGTTCTTTGATCAGGCGGACCAGATCCTCTTTAGCCACCGGGGTAGTGGTATAGGGAGTACGGGCTTCAGCGACGACGCGAACTCGTTCCGTGATATCCCTTATTGCCTTCTTGATCCCTTGTGGTGTGATCCCATGCTCTTTGTTGTATGCTTCCTGAATCTCGCGGCGGCGTTGGGTCTCTTTGATGGCCCTGGCCATGGAGCCGGTGATATTATCGGCATACATGATGACATGACCATCAATGTGGCGGGCTGCCCGACCCATAGTCTGTATTAAGGCTCCTTCCGACCGCAGATAACCTTCTTTATCGGCATCGATGATGGCTACCAGGCTCACCTCGGGCAGGTCCAGACCTTCCCGTAGCAGGTTGATGCCTACGACCACATCATATACGCCCAGTCGAAGGTCGCGCAGTATTTCCACCCGGCCTAGGGTCTCGATCTCGGAGTGCAGGTAATGGGTCTTGACGCCCATTTCCAGCAGATATTCCGCCAGTTCCTCGGCCATCCGTTTGGTCAGTGTGGTTACCAGGCAACGCTCTCCTTTGTCCACGCGAATTCTGATCTGAGCCAGCAGGTCATCGATCTGCCCCTTCGTTGGCTTGACCTCAACCGTCGGTTCCAGCAGACCGGTTGGTCGGACCAGTTGTTCCACTATCTGCTGGCTCTGTTCTGATTCGTATGGTCCCGGCGTAGCCGAGGTGTATATTACCTGATTAATGTGTTCCTCAAATTCGGTGAAGCTGAGCGGCCGGTTGTCCAGCGCCGATGGCAGGCGGAAGCCGTACTCCACCAGGACCTCTTTGCGGGAACGGTCGCCGTGGTACATACCGTGAATCTGAGGGAGAGTCATGTGGGACTCGTCGATAAGCAGCAGGAAATCATCCGGGAAATAGTCCAGTAATGTCCAGGGCGGACTCCCCGGGGCGCGCCCGGAGAGATGGCGGGAATAGTTTTCCACTCCGGCGCAATAGCCAGCCTCGCGTAGCATTTCCAGATCGTAGTTGGTCCGGGACTCTAATCTGGCCGCCTCCAGCAGCTTGCCCTGTTGCCGCAGCCCCTGCAACCTTTCGGCCAACTCCTGTTGGATACTCTCTATCGCCCGTGCCAGTTTGTCCTGCGAGGTGACGAAGTGTTTCGCCGGGTAGATGGCGATGCTGTCAAGTTCACCGAGTAGTTCTCCGGTTAGCGGGTCCAACTTCATAATGCGCTCCACGGTATCGCCAAAGAACTCAATACGCAGGGCCAGCTCTTCGTAGGCCGGTTGTATTTCGAGGGTATCACCGCGAATGCGGAACTTACCACGGGAGAAATCAATATCGTTCCGTTCGTACTGCATGTCAACTAGCTGGCGGAGGAGCCTGGCGCGCAGGTAGGTCTCGCCCCGTTTGATATTGCAGACGAAGCTATAGTATTCCTCCGGCTCCCCCAGCCCGTAGATGCATGATACCGAGGCTACGATGAGCACGTCGCGGCGTTCAAACAACGCCCGGGTGGCGGCGTGGCGTAGCTTATCGATTTCCTCATTGATGTCGGCGTCCTTCTCGATATAGGTATCAGTCCGGGGAACGTAGGCTTCAGGCTGGTAGTAGTCGTAGTAGCTGACAAAGTATTCCACCGCGTTATCGGGGAAGAATTCTTTGAATTCGGCGTAAAGCTGGGCCGCCAGTGTCTTGTTATGGCTGATAAGTAGCGTCGGCTTCTGTACGCGCTCGATGACATTGGCCATGGTGAATGTCTTGCCGCTGCCGGTTACCCCCAGCAGTGTCTGCTTCTTGCAACCGTTGTTCAGACCATCTACCAGCTTGGCGACAGCCTCAGGCTGATCGCCGGTCATCTTGAAATCGGAAACTATCTTGAAATCGGACATAGCTTACTCACATCAGAGGGAGTCCTGAAAATAGTATAGCCTGTTACCGTGCTGGCTTCAAATAGAGTTTGACTAGTAGATGAAAGGCACCAGGCGCCATCGAGTTTGGCGGAGGTAATTGATGTATTCTTTGCCAAATGCGGTGACCAGCATCTCTTCTTCCTTAGTAATACGCCAGACAAGGAAAGGGATAGCTAACAGCACCAGCCCCAGCGCCGCTAGGCTACCCAAAGCCAGACCGAGGCCGGTCAAAGAGACAAGGTAGCTCAAATAGCCGGGGTGCCGTACGAGCCGGTATGGTCCGTCTGTTACCAGACGTTGCTTTTGCTGGATGTTGAGTCGGACGGTGTAGAAGCCACGTAACCACCACATCGCTAGCGTCTGTAAAATGATGCCCGAAGTTAACAGAGTTAGCCCTGCCCAGGCGACTGACCCATTACGGGGAATGGGACCGGTGAAGTGGGTATATTCCCAGGGGGCGACGAAAATGAGGATAGTCATACCTACCACCCCGAGAACAACGATCAGCCATCGTTTCTCGTCGTAGGCTGAAGGTGTTCCGGGCTGCCGTCCCAGTGTTGTCACTACCCACCATGCTATCCATAGCATCAGATAGGTAATCCCCACTGGGTCCCGGATAAAGCTAGCTCCGCCGGCTATAACAGCGATGACTGCAGTAGAGACTGCGATAAAGAAGACCCGTCCGACCAGTGCTTTGATGTTCAAGCGCCCTCGAAATCGGTAATAGGCTACTGGAAAATATTTCTGAATTGTATGATCTTAACTATAAAAAGAGTAGATACAACCAATAGAATGAATTGCCTCTGGTGCGGTACAGACGGCTACCCGACATGCCTGAGCTTGGCGTCCTCTTGCCATTTGACGGTGGCCTTCTGAAGCGACGATTGAACGGGCAGTTGATCCTCCATAGTCATGTGAGTCACGTATTATGCTGTTGCTCACTTAGTCGTGAAATATTGTAATGCCCTTTTGACTTTCTCTTCTAGAGCCAATCCGGAGGCCGGTGGCAGACTGGACACAGCACGGTTAGCTTCGGCTAATGAATAGCCTAACGAGGTAAGGGCGGCGATGACCTCGGTATTCTCCTCGGATATTTGGATGGCGGCCGCAGTCACCATAATAGTACTGAGCTTATCTTTCAGCTCCAGAATGAGCCGGTTAGCCGTCTTTTTCCCTATTCCAGGAATCTCAGTCAGAATATCCACGCTTCCGGAAACGATAGCCGCGGTTAATGTCTCCGGATTCATGGCAGAAAGCATGGCCAGCGCCAGTCTGGGCCCTATTCCGGACACGCTGAGCAGGTTCTGGAATAGTCCCAGTTCCTCCCCGGTGGTGAAACCACAGAGAGTGACATTGTCCTCCCGGAGATGGAGGTAGGTGTGGAGCTTGATCTGAGTACCGATAGCGCCCAGTGTGCTTAGTGTGGAGGTCGGCGCATAGACGCGAAAGCCAATACCGCTAACATTGACCACCACCCAATCACTGCCGAGCGCTTCTACTTTACCCTGAAGACTGGCTATCATCTATCCTCTTGTGATTGCCGGCGAATAAGATTGCTTAAGTGTACCTCATGCAAATGGCAAATAGCTACTGCCAGGGCGTCGGCGGCATCACTTGGTTCTGGTGGGGTGGCAAGTCCCAGTTGTAGCTTTACCATCTCTTGTACCTGTTTCTTAGAGCTAGCCCCATAATTGGCAATCGTCCGTTTTATCTGGGACGGCGTATATTCATAAATCGGTACCCCGTTGTCAGCGGCGGCCAGAATAGCTATCGCCTGAGCCCGACCGATGGCCAGCGCCGACCTCACATTCTTGGCGACAAAAGGTTGCTCCACCGCCACTGCCTCCGGGTGATACCGGGCGGTGATTTCTAGGAGACGGTGATACAGATAGCTTAGTCGCTCGCCAATGGGAGAGCCTGACGAAGTAGTTAAGGCCCCGCAATCAACCAGAGTGAGCCTACCGCTGTCGTCTTCGACCACTCCGTAGCCCGTACTCCTTGTACCCGGGTCGATCCCTAAAATTCTTGTCATGCTATTGAAAATTGATGGGGGCCATTTGACAGGCTTGATCTGGTAGGGTGTGGCGGATTTTCCCGAAATCAGTAATTCGCCGCTGAGATGGGTTTGAGTTGCGGTAGAGCGGAGTTGTTAGTCTAGAGCTGTATTTTATACTTCTCAAGGACACTATCGGAGAAGTCGGCATTACTATAGACGTGTTGCACGTCATCGAGTTCTTCGAGTTTGTCGAGTAGCTTAAGAGTCTGCAGGGCTGCCTTCTCATCGAGCTCCAGGGTAGTCTTGGGTATCATGGCCAGTTCTGCGGAGTCTATCGTAAGCTTCTTTTGCTCTAAGGCCCTCTTCACCAATTCGAGTTGTTCCGGCTTGGTATAGATTTCCATATAGTCCTGCCCGACATTGACATCTTCGGCGCCGACATCGATTGCCTGTAAGGCCAGTTCCTCTGTGTCCAGGCCGTCAGTGGCGATATTGATCAGTCCTCTCTGGTTGAAAAGCCAAGCGACACAGCCGCTTTCGCCGAGACTACCACCATGGCGGGAAAAGGTGCTTCTTACTTCCTGGGCCGTTCGATTACGGTTATCGCTGAGGGCCTGCACCAGTACGGCCACGCCACTGGGCCCGTAGCCTTCGAGGATCATTTCGGTGAGGGCCGCGCCCTCCGCTTGGCCGCTACCCTTCTTGATGCCCCTTTCGATGTTCTCCATTGGCATATTGCTATCCCGGGCCCGCTGTACCGCCAGACGGAGTCGGAAGTTGCCGTCGGGATCATTGCCCCCCTGCCGCACCGCCACGATGATCTCACGGGTCAACTTGGTGAAGAGCTGACCACGCTTAGCATCGGCTACACCCTTCTGGTGTTTGATGGAAGACCATTTAGAATGCCCTGACATTTCTTTTGCCCTAAACTCGTCCCACTTTCGTGCTCTAATTCTAGCACTTTTGTCAAATAAAGTGAAGAGCAACCCCGGCTAGGTCTGACTAAGCGGCCATTAAAGTCACCGTGATAGGTCAGTCAGGTTCTCCGATGACGCAGGCAATGGCGTATTCCCGGGAATGCGACAGACTGATAGCCAGGCCTTTCAGTCCGAGACGGGTAGCCTGGCGCTGCGCTCGGCCATAAAGATGTACCACCGGCTTACCGGTTGAATCACTCAGTATCTCGATTTCCCGCCAGTTGAAAACACCAGTTTGCTCGGTCAGGGCTTTCATAACCGCTTCTTTAGCCGCGAAACGAGCCGCCAGAGAAGACGTTTTTCCCTGGTAGTGATCGAGTTCCGCCCGGGTATAAATACGGTGCAGAAAGTTCGCTCCCCGGTTTGTAATAGCCTTCTCAATTCGGGCTATCTCTATAATATCAATGCCAACACGGTGCATGGCAGTATACTCCCATAGTGTTCTGGTTAACAGTCCTTGGCAATCTAGTCTATCCAGTACCGACTGCAAGCATACTGGATTGTGGCAGGTGGGTCAAGAAGTGGCATCCCATGGATTGCCCTTCCGCTTTTCTGTGTGATGTCTCAATGGCCTACCATTAAGCTCTATCCAGTACGTCCGTGACGAGGCAGTAAGCTCAAAACTTGACTTGCTGAGTTGGCATATCATATAATTTCCGTAAGGACAGCAGGCAGCGCTCACGATTGTTTTGCACCTAATTGTATCTAGCTTTTCGTTTTCCTAGCAGAGTTTCTTGGCGAGCGTAAGCAGCAGGGAGAAGGAGGGGGATATCTTGGCTAGATCGAGGCTGATTCGCTTTTTGCTTGTCGTTTCTCTACTTCTGACTATGTTTGCCGCTCTGGCCGGCCATGCGGTAGCGGCTCAGTCGGTCACCGGTACCCTGGACCTGACTACTCAATTTCCTGTTTTGCGCGGTAAGTCAGGTGATAGTTATGAATTTACCGTTAGCTTAACGTGGAATGGGTCTGAGACCAGGAACTTTGATTTGATTACGACGCTACCACCGCAATGGACGGCTAAACTTACGCGGGCCTACCCGGCTTCGGAGATTGCCTCTATCCGAATGGAAGCCTACCGGGACTATCCGGAGCAATTTGAACTCACTCTCGCGCCGGTCTCATGGAGCCAGCCGGAACCCGGCGAGTACGTCGCCACACTCGAAGCTAGGTCTGGCGATCTCAAGAAAACCATCGAGCTCACGGCGGCCGTGACCGCCGTTTATAGTTTTGTCATGACTACTGAGAGCGGGAATCTTAACATGGAAGCTACGGCCGGCGACGACAATTCCACAGCGCTGGTGTTGGTAAATACCGGAACGGCACGAATTGAAAACATAACCTTTTCATCGAGCAAGCAGGAGGATTGGGAGGTAATCTTCACTCCTGACCGGGTCGCTGCTCTGGATCCGGGAGTCACGCAGGGGGTAGAAGTTATCGTTCGCCCACTGGCAGGAAAGACAATAGCCGGTGATTATATGATTACCCTGAGGGCGGAAAGCAAGGACTACTCTCCTGACCCGCTCGTTATCAGAGTGACGGTGCTGACCCCGGCGTTCTGGGGGTGGATTAGCATTCTGATTGTGATTGCGATTATAGCCGGTCTGTCTGTATTTTTCTGGAGATTGGGGAGGCGGTAAGATAAGTGAACGCGCAACCAGTGATAGAGACAACAGATCTAACGAAAGTCTACGATAGTGTTACGGCCGTTGACAAATTGAACCTCCGAATCGGCGCCGGCGAAATATTCGGCTTCTTGGGACCTAATGGGGCGGGTAAGACTACTACTATATTGATGCTCCTGGGACTGACCGAGCCGACATCGGGTGTTGCCCGCGTAGCCGATTTCAATTCGACCAGGGAACCTCTCAAGGTCAAACGGGTGGCGGGCTATATACCGGAGAAGGTTGGCTTCTACGAGGACCTGACCGCGTATTACAACCTGGCCTATACGGCCCGGCTGAATGGCCTCTCCGAAGAACTGGTCATGAAAAGGGTGGGCGAAGCCCTGGATATGGTGGGACTTTCTTCGAAAGCCAACCAGCCTGTGAGTACCATGTCCCGTGGTATGAAGCAGCGTCTGGCTCTTGGCGATATACTGGTCAAGACACCCAGAGTCGCCTTCATGGATGAGCCTACCAGTGGGATCGACCCCAAGGGGGTGAATGAGATACTCGATTTGATCGCTAAGGTAGCCAAAGAACAGGGTATGACCATCGTGATGTCCTCCCATCAGCTGGCTCTGGTTCAGAGAATCTGTACCCGCGTGGGGATAATGATCAAAGGCAAGATGGTGGCTGAAGGCTCAGTCGCCCAGTTGGGCCGGGATGCTATAAGCGGTGGGCGCTACCTGATTGAGATCCAGTTGGTTGAAATCACTTCGCTGCTGATTGATGCTATCAAGCGGATTAGTGGTGTCACCGATGTGGATAGGACCGGCGATATGCTGGTTGTTACCAGCGGTAAGGACCTCAGGCCGCAGATAGCTAAAGCGATTGTGGAAAACAATGGCTTACTGGTCCGAATGAACATCCAGAGTTATGGTCTAGAAGATATATATATGAGGTATTTCCGTGAAGTCTAGTACTATTTCTGGCCTGCTAACAATTTTTCACAAAGAACTATCTGACATCTTCACCAGTTGGCGCTTTATCATCCTGTTTCTCATTGTGTTCGTGGTGGGTATTGGTGTCGTCTGGTCGGCGGCCCAATATATACGGGAAGAGGTTGTCGACGCCCAGTTCGTCTTTCTGCAGCTCTACACGACCTCAAGTCCACTCCCGTTTTTCACTCTTTTCATTGCCATTATTATGCCCTTGGTAGGCATTATCCTCGCTTTTGATGCTATTAACAGTGAGCGGAATAATGGCACCATGAGCCGGCTCCTTTCGCAGCCCATCTATCGGGATTCAGTGATTAACGGTAAGTTCATGGCCGGCGTGGTTACTATGGGTATTATGCTGACTGCTCTAGTACTGCTTGTGGGTGGCATTGGCCTCAGGATGATCGGTGTTCCCCCTACCTCGGAAGAGGCGGTCAGGTTGATGGCCTTTCTAATCATCAGTGTCATCTACGGGGCATTCTGGCTTGGGCTGGCTATGCTATTCTCCATCTTCTTCCGGCGTGTTGCTACTTCGGCGTTGGCCTCGATCGCTATCTGGCTGCTCTCTATCTTTCTCTTCCTCGTCCTCTTTGTGCAGACGGAGCAGAGTGGCCTGGGGCTAGCAGTCTCGCAGATTTCACCGGTGACCGTTTTTTGGCAGGTGATTTATATTCTTCTGGTGCCCGGAGCCAGGACATTAAGCCAGGTCACTCAGAGTAATGTGACGGTGCCCAGCAGCGCCCTCTCGGTAGGCCAGAGCCTGCTGATCGTGTGGCCTTACCTGATGAGTATACTTATGTTGACGGTGATTTGTTTCGCCGCATCGTATATCAAGTTTATGCGCGAGGAGATACGGTCAACCTGAGTATTGCCGGTGTTGCAAATCAAGGCGGACAATGGAGAGGAGGGGTTTACATACCCCTCCTCATTTGTTGATAACAGCTTGAGTAGGCACCATTCCCGTTCGTTATTATATTGGTACCTCAGGTTGGCACTACGCGGACTGGAGGGGTGGGTTCTATCCGGATGGTCTGGCCAGGCCCGGGTGGCTTGAGTACTACGACAACTACTTCAATACCGTTGAAATCAATAATAGTTTCTATCGGTTGCCTTCGGAGAAAGCTTTAACCTCCTGGTGTGGTGCCTCTCCGCCAGGATTCATCTTCGCGGTTAAGATAAGCCGCTTCATCACGCACATTAAAAGGTTAAAAGATGCTCAACCGGCAGGCGGCTAAGCTGGCGGATTTGGCAAGGGACCTTAAAACCGTGTATATTTACTTTAATAACGATATTGCGGCTTACGCCGTTAAGAATGCTCTGACCATCAGCCGGTCTTTGAAAGTAAAGAGTTAGTCAGGGAAGCCGAGTTTTTGCACGAAGAAGCCGAAACGTAGAAGGAATTGTGGGAATGGACTATAAGCTCCTGGTGGCGGATATTGACGGTACTCTGCTGGATAGAAAGGGTGCTATCTCGACTGAGGACCGGAATGCTATCGCCCGGGCAGTCAGTATGGGCGTCCGGGTGTCTCTGTGCACCGGGCGGGTTATGCTGGCCTGCCGTAAAATCATTGGCCAGTTAGCACTGGACGGATATCACATATTTGCCGATGGCGCCCTGGTCAGCAACCCGGAAACGGGTGAGGAAGTCTATACAAAAGCGATCGATGCCGGGGTGGTGAGGAAGGCGGCCGATTTTGCCCACCGGAACGAAGTGAATATGGACTTCTTTTCGTCGACAAGTTACTATATCGAGCGAGAGAATTGGGTTAGCGATATCCGCCGTAATTTCTTCGGTATTGAACCGACCATCATTGATTTTGCCGAGCTCTGGCGGAAAGAGAAGATTATTAAGGGCACCATGGTCGTTGCCTCGGTTGAAGACCGGCATAAAGCGGACACGTTCTGCCGCAGTTTTGCCGGGACATTGGGCTTTTCCTGGACAAAAACACCGGCTTATCCCGATATCGATTTCATCAACGTGCTGGCGCCTGATGTATCCAAAGGGAAAGCGCTGGAAGCGTTGGCCTCCTTTTTGGGGATACCTCTGGCTGCAGTAATGGCTATCGGTAACGGTGTTAATGATATCCCGCTGCTATCTGCCGCCGGACTGGCGGTGGCTATGGGCGATGCGCCGGATGATGTCAAAAGCGTAGCTGATTACGTGACTCTGGATGTTGACCATAATGGCCTGGCCGCAGCTATTGATAAGTTCTGGCACTAGGCTGTCTCCTCCGTTAGTTCCAGGGCGAGCCTGCTGCGGCATTGCCTGAGAATGGTGGCATTTTCGGGTTATTTCTTGCTCTGCATTGCGGTGGCGATTTTGGCACCGAAATCTTTTGACCGGGCGAGTTCTCCGGCGGCGATTGGCCCCTTCATTCCGTCAACCTTGATGGATAGTCCGGGAGAGATTAGCTTGAGCCATGGGGCTTTTTCTCCTATCAGCTTCTCCATCTTCTTTACGGCTTGTTCGAAAGCAGTGCCCATATAGGTATCAAAGACAGCCCCGCTTTTGCTTTCAGACCGGAGTTTCCCCAGGTTACTGATGAATTTTCTGATACCTCCGGTAGCATTGCCGATATGATTCGGCGAGCCTACCAGGATAGTGTCGAAGCCGGCCAACTGTTTGGAGTCTACCTGCTTGAGTTCATTCACCAATACTTCCACACCGGCTACCTGTCTCATCCCTCGGCGATCGTTTCCGCAACCTGTTTCGTGTTGCCGTACTTTGATTCATAGACGATGATAGCTTTGGCCATCTAGACTACCTCCTGATTTGCTGTAATTTGTAATATCATCTCTCACTTAGAGATGTAATTCTATTATATCACCATCCTGGAGGACGTGGTCTCTTTTGGCCATGATCCCTTCATGTTTTCCCGACCCCCAGATGCGGGCGTATTTTAGCTTGTGAGTAAAGTCCTTATGTATCTCCGTGGCGGCTTCCTCGAGTGTGCTGCCCTTGGCCATGACCATGGGGTCGGTCAAATCAGTCTTCTGCCCCGGGACTTTCGTGTACACCCGGATGATATTCAGCATCTGGAATATTTCATGCTTCAGTTCTTCCAGTCCCGTCCCCGTCCTGGCGGATATAGCAAGTACACGTAATTGGTCGCCGTATTTGAATTTAAGTATCTCATAATTTTCCCGGGCACCGGTCGTATCCAGCTTGTTGCCCACGATTAGCGCTTTCTTCTCGTACACGACGGTGTCCGTTTCACCACTACCGGGTGACGTACCAAGTTTAATTCTGGCTTTTGCCAGTAGGGTAGTGATTTCGTCCATCTGGTCCAGCGGGTTGGTGTTCAGGTCGACGACTACCAGTAGAGCGTCGGCCCGTACCAGGGTGTGACGGAGCCACCATTCTATGACTGGCGGCGACAGCGGCGGTGTATCCACCAGTTGTATTTGTACATTCTCGAAGGTCATCATACCCGGCATGGCGCTCTGGGTGGTAAAGGGGTATTCGGCTACCAGAGGGGAGGCATTGGTGGTGGCGGCTACCAGTTGTGACTTGCCCGCGTTG
>JAQTRN010000187.1 GCA_028711795.1 Dehalococcoidales bacterium
TCGTCGCAGGGCCGGCTGCCCGGCCGGTAGGGTATGGTCGGGTCATCCCACAGCCAGAGACTGGTATCAAAGACGGGCTGGCCGATTTTACTGCCGATAGGGGAAGCGCCTTCCAGTACCGTCTTCCCATTGAAGGCGGCCATCAAGGGCAGGATAAGGGCGCCCGCCACGCCGTTGGGAGTGAAGACTACCGGTAGCGGTCCGGTTGCGACCGAGGCCAGCCTGCGGGCAAAGTCGAGTTGCTGCCGTACCGCCCGGACTACCGACCCGGTTTCCAGTATCGGGTGACAGGAACTCTCGACCTCACCGACGAAAAGCATGTCGGTGCCGTGAATGATATTACCTTCCAGCCCCAGGCTGAAGATGCTTTTCCGGTAGCTGGCTTCTCCGCCCCGGGAGTTTATCATGGAGACGGAGACCACTCTTTTGGTCACTCCGGCTTCGCAGATAATCTCGGAGCTATTATTTCTGATGGCGGTGATCATCTCCTCACCCAGGGTTACCATCTTTTCCAGGGGTACGGATTCTACCTCCGGGTCGAAGGCCGCCACTTCCGGGAAAGAAGTTTGGGAGGGGAGTTCAAACTGGGCGGTGGTGCCAAACTGGGCGGTCTCAATGGCATTATTGATTAAGTCCTGGCCATCACTCAGTCTGGTAGTAATGGCATAGCCGATCTTGCCCTCTTTGATGATACGCAGGGCTAGGCTGCTACTTTGCTTGCTCTGGATGTGCTTCAGGCGGTTAGTCTCGAATTGGACCGGAGTTTCCTCTTCCGAAATCAGGAATACTTCAGCTTCTTCAGCGACTTTCCTTGCCTGATTGAGAATATCTTCCATCTAGTGGCCTCCGATCAGGCAGTGCTGTATCCTGATGTGAGGGCTGCCGTTAGAGACTGGCAGCGGGCTTTGCCCGGACTTGCCGCACCCGCCGCCCTGGTTCATTTCCAGGTCATTGCCGATGGCATCGATGTTGTTGAGGGTGGTGAATACGTTGCCGGTCAGAACGACCGGTCGGAGCATTTCCGCAATCTGACCGTTCCGGATCATGTAGGCTTCACCCGCTGAGAAAGTGAACATCTCCATACTGGTCATGCCCCCATACCAGTTCTTGACATATATACCCTCTTTGATGTCACCGATGATGTCAGTAAACGAAATCGACCCTGGCTCGATATAAGTATTGGTCATACGGACGATAGGCGGATAGCGGTAGCTGATCGCTCTGGCGTTGCCGGTGGGTTTCTCCTGCATCTTGCCGGCTGTTTCCCGGGAATGGAGCCGGCCCACCAGTTGTCCCTCCCGGATAAGGTATGTTTTCGTGGCGGGCACGCCTTCGTCATCATACCGGTAGGAGCCCCTTAGCCCGGGCACGGCGGCGCTATCCACGATATTGAGCTCGCGGCTACCGAATTTCCGGCCCAACGTCATAATCTGGAGTAGCTGGTCGTTTTCATAAACAAAGTCTGACTCAGACAGGTGCCCGAAGGCCTCATGCACAAACACCCCGGCCAGCACTGGGTCGAGGACAACGGTATACTCGCCTCCTTTTACCTGAGGCGCATGGAGGAGTTCCACGGCCTGGTTTGCCATCTGTTGGACGGACTGCTGCAGGCCCTGCACCGCGGCGAAATCGCCCCGGCTCCCCAGGCTCAGGCCGGATTGCTGTACCTGATTATCTTCAGTGGCGATGGCGGTAAGACGCAGGGTAATATCGCTCCTCGACTGCTCAATGTGACTGTCGGAGGAGTTGATAAAGATGGTCCGCTTGTGATTGTCACCGTAACCGATGACCGAAGTCTGCAGCTTGGGCGTACGCCAGATGATTTCATTGTACTCATCCAGCAACTGTTTCTTGTCTGAAAGGGGGATGGTCACCGGGTTTCTGGCCGCGTCTGGCACTTTATCGACCGAAGGTTCGATGGGCGCTAACTGGCTTGCCTCGTTGCCTACCAGTTTCGCCTGGTTGACGGCCAGCGGCACTTTGTCCGGTAACTCGCTCAGGTCATTGGCGCTGACGAAGCCCCAGCCTCCCCTCACCAGAGCGCGGATGCTGCCACCGGTGGACGTTGTCCGGCCGATAGACTCCAGTTGCCGGCCCCGGTAGCTGATGTAGCTGCCTTCGTTTTCTTCCAGGCGGGCTTCGATATAATCGGCGTGATGCTGGTGGAACATCTCCACCAGGCGCTGGGCAATGGTTTCCAGGTAAGACATCAGTAAGTTCTCTCTTTCTGCGGGACATTTTTAGTCTATAGAGGAAGCGGATGGTTGTCAACCAGGTCACAGGAGTGTCGTGGTGTTGGCTGGAGTTGCGTGATTTACCCAAATAGGTATAATAATGGGGTAAAACCAATTATTGTCGGTAACACCGCCAAGGCCCATGTGACTTGACAAGCCTCTGGCCGTTGTGTTACTATGCTTATGCTCAAGAAGCAGAAGAAGTACCTTAACAATTAGATAGCGGAAGGAAGGTTCTTTAGGGATTAGTTTTTTTGTTTTTATTGGAGAGTTTGATCCCGGCTCAGGATAAACGCTGGCGGCGTGCTTTATGCATGCAAGTCGAACGGTTCTAAACGCAAGAATAGGACAGTGGCGAACGGGTGAGTAATACATAAGTAACCTGCCCTCAAGTAAGGGATAACTCTGAGAAATTAGAGCTAATACTGTATGTGGTGGCTTTTCCCAAGAAGGGTCACTAAAGCCGCAAGGCGCTTGAGGAGGGGCTTGTGGCCGATTAGCTAGTTGGTAGGGTAATGGCCTACCAAGGCGATGATCGGTAGCTGGTTTGAGAGGACGTCCAGCCACACTGGGACTGAGACACGGCCCAGACTCCTACGGGAGGCAGCAGCAAGGAATTTTGTGCAATGGGCGAAAGCCTGACACAGCGACGCCGCGTGAGGGATGAAGGTCTTCGGATCGTAAACCTCTTTTCTTAGGGAAGAATAATGACGGTACCTGAGGAATAAGTCTCGGCTAACTACGTGCCAGCAGCAGCGGTAATACGTAGGAGACGAGCGTTATCCGGATTTACTGGGCGTAAAGTGGGTGTAGGCGGTTCTTCAAGTCGAGTGTAAAATCTCCTGGCTTAACTGGGAGGGACCATTCGATACTGTTGAACTAGAGGGCAGCAGAGGGAGGCGGAATTCCCGGTGTAGTGGTGAAATGCGTAGATATCGGGAGGAACACCAGTGGCGAAGGCGGCCTCCTAGGTTGTTTCTGACGCTGAGGCCCGAAAGCGTGGGGAGCGAACAGGATTAGATACCCTGGTAGTCCACGCCGTAAACGATGGACACTAGGTATAGGGAGTATCGACCCTCTCTGTGCCGGAGCTAACGCATTAAGTGTCCCG
>JAQTRN010000188.1 GCA_028711795.1 Dehalococcoidales bacterium
CCCCGCCAGCACCTGCACCACGACGTCCATACCCAGCAGCCGTGCCAACCAGACTACTATTCCTCCCTTGCCCAGGTCGAAGATGACTACGGGGATGACACGCCATACAGAGGTTAACCGCATCAGGTTGGAGGCGCCGACATTACCGGTGCCATATTGCCGGATGTCCACTTTCTTGAACCATCTGGCGGCAATGTAGGCGGCCGGTACCGAACCCAGGAGATAAGCTCCCACTATCAGCAATAACGCCTGGACAGTCACCTCTCTCCTTGAATGTTGCCCACTCTATATTAGAGCGCGCTGTTTGGCCAGCCCGATGAGTTGCTCGACCGCCGTTATCGGCACATCCACGCCACCAATCATGACTTCGGTGGCATTATCCAGCCCATGGTAGTCGCTGCCACCCACGGCGATAAGCCGGTATTTTTCGGCTAGACTGAGAAGCAGGGTAGTCTTATCAGGAGCATAGGCGCTGTAGTAGGCTTCGATGCCCACTAGTCCCACCTCTTTCAGGTCCATGATCATGGTTTCCGGGTCGTTAACCGTGAATGGGTGGGCCAGCACGGGCAGACCACGGCTGTCCAACACCAGTTTCACCGCCTCGGCTGGCGTCATTTTCTCCCGTTCCACGTAGGCTGGACCATCCCGGCCGATGTATTTATCAAACGCCTCTTTCAGCGAAGTAATGTAACCCTTCTCCAGCATGGCCTGAGCGATGTGTGGCCGGCCAATAGTGCCGGGTCCGGCGATTTCTCTGACCCGCGGCCAGTCGACATGGATACCGAGCCTATCTAGCTTGGTAATCATACCCTGAGCCCGCGTCTCGCGGGAATTGCGCATCCCGGCCAGTTTTGCCCCCAAATCGGCGTCAGTGTAGTCGATGAAATAGCCGAGCACGTGGACCTCACCCCGCGGGATATCAGTGCTGATTTCAACACAGGGTATGACCGTTAGTTCCGGAAAGACACGGGCGGCCGCCAGCGCCGGAGCGATGCCATCGACATTATCGTGGTCGGCCAGGGCGATGGTGGTCAACCCCCGCTCTACCGCCTGATAGACAATATCACGGGGGCTCAGCTTACCATCCGACACGTTGGAATGTATATGGAGGTCTACTTTAGACGTGCTAGTCAACCTCCCGGTAGATTCGGTCGATACTGATGGCCCGGCCGCTGCCATCTATTTCGAGCAGGATAGCGTTAAACATCACTCTGCCTTTAGCCACGGGTAGGTGATTCGGCATTACCGTCAGGAAACGCTGGATCACGGCTTCGGTTTCATTACCGATGACTGAGTCAATCGGACCGGTCATACCAATATCAGTCACGTAGGCGGTACCTCTGGGGAGGAGTTGGGCATCGATCGTCCCCACGTGGGTATGCGTACCCAGCACCGCGCTCACCCGGCCGTCCAGGTACCGGCCCATGGCCATCTTCTCTGAGGTTGCTTCTGCGTGGAAATCAACGATAATAATTGGTGGCTTCGAGTCCAGTTCCGTTAGCAGTTTGTCCATAGCCCGGAACGGGCAGTCAAATTCGCCAATAAAAGTCCTGCCCATCAAGCTGACAACCATTACCCGCCGGCTGACCAAATAGCCACGGCCGGGCACACCCGGAGGATAGTTCAGGGGGCGCAGGATAGGCATTTCGCTGTCCAGATAGGGGATGATTTCTTTTTGTGCCCAGATATGGTTTCCCGACGTCAGCACATTCACGCCGGCATCAAATAATTCCTCCGCCGTAGCTGAGGTCAAACCCAGACCGGCCGCCACATTTTCCCCGTTGGCTATCACCAGGTCCAGATTGTACTCTTGCCGTAAGTCCGGCACCAGTGCCTGTATTGTCTGTCGGCCAGGATGGCCAATGATGTCCCCAATCGCCAGTATCCGCATGAGTATCACTGCGGGGGAGAGACTGACCCGGCAGTCCCTCCCCCGGTCTCCATTCTATTTGGCATATTCCACGGCTCTGGTTTCCCGGAGTACCGTAACCTTTATCTGTCCCGGATAGTCTAAGACTTCTTCTATCTTCTTGGCAATATCCCGGGCAAGTCTCAGGGACCCGATGTCATCGACCTCTTCGGGTTTGACCAAGATACGGACCTCGCGTCCGGCCTGGATAGCGAAGGACTTCTCCACTCCCTTGAACTGATTGGCGATATCCTCCAGTGTCTTCAGCCGCTTCAGGTAACCCTCGAGTGACTCGCGTCTGGCTCCGGGACGGGCACTGCTGATGGCATCAGCCGCGGCTATCAGAAAGCCCCAGGTGCTCGTGGAACCTGTCTCCAGATGGTGTTCCGCGATACCCTGGATCACCTCCTGTGATTTGTCCCATTGCTTGACCAGGTCCGCGCCGATGGCGGCGTGTGTGCCCTCAACATCGCGGTCGACCGATTTGCCTATATCGTGAAGTAGTCCAGCCTTCTTGGCAATAGCCACGTTAGCTCCCAGCTCCGAGGCGATCATACCGGCCAGGTAGGCCGTCTCGATACTATGCGTCAGGACGTTTTGCCCATAGCTGGTCCGGTATTTGAGCCGTCCCAGCAGTTTGATCAGTTCCGGGTTTAGCCCCTGGACCCCGACCTGGTATGCGGCCTGTTCGCCAGCGTTAAAGATGGCGGCGTCGACTTCCTCTTTGGTTTTGTTGACGATCTCTTCGATCCGGGCCGGATGGATACGCCCATCAAGAACGAGTTTCGTTAAAGCCAACCGCGCCACCTCTCGCCGTACCGGGTCGAAGCTCGATAGGGTCACTGCCTCCGGCGTATCATCGATAATCAGATCGACACCGGTGGCCTGTTCTAGCGCCCTGATGTTACGGCCCTCCCGCCCAATGAGACGGCCTTTCATTTCATCGTTCGGTATCGGGACAATGGAGACCGTAGTCTCAGTGACAATCTCGGAAGCGGACCGCTGGATAGCCTGAGCCAGAATATCCTGGGCCCTTTTGTCAGACTCTTCCTTCAACTCTTTTTCCCAACCATGCAGGCGCCGCGAGGCTTCCTCTTTTATTTCAGTCTCCATGTTGTTGAGTAGTTCCTGCTTAGCCTGCTCCCCGGTCATTCCCGAGATTACCTCGAGTTGTTTCAGTTGTTGGTCTCTTGTCTCGGTAAGCTGTAAGCGCATCGCCTCCAGTTTCTTGTCCTTAGCGTCTAGATTACGGTCGCGATGCTCCAGACCTTCCATTTTACGGTCCAGACTCTCGATTTTCTGGGTTACTCGACTTTCCTGATGCTGTAGTTGAGAACGGCGGTCCCGTAGTTCGCCCTCGGCGGCCAGCTTAATCTTGTCGGCCTCCTGTTTTGCTTCGGAAACAATACCTTTAGCTTCCAT
>JAQTRN010000189.1 GCA_028711795.1 Dehalococcoidales bacterium
AATCTGGTATTCAGCACCCCCGTATACAAGCAACGAGTTTGCCCCACTCTATATTGGACAATATATGTGCCAGTATCAGTCTACCACGAGTCGACCGTTGGTGCCGACAAATATGATCTACTGTTCTATGTCACACACACTGATGAGATGCAGCAGAACTGGGTGACAACTGAACTCACGAAATACAAAAACATTGCGGAAATCAGAAAGGAGCGTGGATACTAGCCAGATCGAATATTGATGGTGTACTGATACGCTGGAACAGAACTGATATCTGATATAAAAGGAGGAAATTCAAGGTCATGGCAATACCGAAAGAGAAATCCCTGGAGATGTACCGTAATCTGGTACGGGCCCGGTATCTCGGCGAGAAGATCTTTGAGATCTTTAGCGCTGGGGGCAGCAACATGGTAGGACTGCATCGCGCCGTCGGCGAGGAAGCCATACCGGTAGCCGTCTGCGCCGTCTTGAGGAAAGACGATTACTACAAGCCCAGTGGCGTCCGGATGCACCCTTATCTCTTCTGCAAGGAAGGCTTCACGATGAGGGACGGGCTGGCCGGTGAAATGTGCCGGGCTTTACCTAAAGTGGGTGGGCATGACACCTACATCTCCCCGGAACTGGGGGTGATCGGGAAGAGCGGGATACTGGGAGAGGACGGACCGATGTACGTCGGCGCCGCCCTGTCGGCGAAGCTGAGGAAAAGCGGACAGGTCGTCGTCTACACCTGCGGTGACGGTACCGCCAACCGGGCTCCGGTTCATGAGAGTATGGTGGTGGCGGCGGCGCTAACATTGCCCATAGTCTTCATGATACAGGACAATCAGTACGGCATGGGGACCGCCAGGTCCAAAGTCTACAAGATTAAAGACCTGTCTGACCGGGCTAAGGGTTATGGCTTCCCCGGCATCTCTGTAGATGGTAATGATGTGGTGGCTTTGTACGAAACGGTTAAGGAATACGTCGACCGGGCCCGGAGCGGCGGTGGCCCCGGTCTGATAGTAGCCGAGACCTATCGCCTGGGCGCCCACAGTGTCGGTGACGCGCAGATCTATCGCCCCAAGGGTGAAGCCGAAGAGTGGTGGAAGAAAGATCCGCTGCCTCGCTATCGTAAGACGCTCATGGGCAAGGGTATATTGACCGATGCCATGGTTACCCGGATTGATGCTGACGCCAAGGCAGAGGCTGATGAAGCGGGTAAGGCCGCCCTGCAGGTACCGCTGATAAGCTACGAAGACCACATCAAGTGGGCCTATGATGTGCTGTGAAGCAGACGGAATAAGAAGGAGAGCGATTTGAAATGGCGGAAAAAACGGTAATGCTTAACCAGGTTGAAGCAATGAATACAGCCCTGAAGGAAGAGATGCGCCGGGACAAGAGGGTGGTCGTTTTCGGCGAGGACCTGATCAGCATGGGTGGCCCGGCTACCCAGACCAAGGGTATTTTCGAGGAATTCGGACCGGACCGGATCGTGGACACACCAATAACCGAAGAGGCTATCGTCGGGATGGCTTATGGCTGTGCTATGACTGGCCTGAGGCCGGTAGGTTTCTTGATGTTCGCCTCTCTGGTGATGTGTGCCGCCGACCAGGTGTTTCTGAAGTTAGGCAGCAACCGGCAGGAATGGGGCTGGTTCGGGCCGCTGCCCGCAGTTATATGCACCGACATATCGGGTGGTCGAGGTATCGGCGAAGACCACGCGCTGTCTCCGGAAGCGATCCTCATGCATTGTCCGGGCTTAAAAGTGGTCATGCCGTGTACAGCCTATGACGCTAAAGGACTGCTGAAAACAGCCATCCGGGATGATGAACCGGTGATGTTTGTGGCACATAGGAGTCTATTCTTCGGTACCAAAGAAGCTATTCCCGAAGAGGAATACCTGATTCCTTTTGGTCAAGCCGATATCAAAAGGGCCGGTAAGGATGTCACCATCGTCACCTACTCGGCGATGGTACACAAGGCGCTGGCCGCCGCTGATGAGCTGAACAAACAGGGTATTAGCGCTGAGGTAGTTGACCTGCGAACACTGGTGCCCATGGACATCCAGACCGTAGTGAAATCGGTGAAAAAAACTGGCCGCCTTCTGGTCGTTCATGAGGCCATGACGCGGAGTGGCGCCGGAGCGGAGATAATCTGCCGGTTTATGGAAGCCGCGCCGCAAGCCCTAAAGACGATGAAGGCCCCGATCAAACGGCTAGGCTGTAAGAATGTGCCGCTACTGCGGAGTCCGGCCGTGGAGCCAAAACTGGTACCCCAGGTCAATGACATCGTCGCCGCGGTGAAGGCAATGATCTAGACCTGATTAACAAGAGACAGCTTGTTTCTCATCATTAATCCTCCTTCTAAGCTCTGCCCCTCAATCTACTTGATGGGCAGAGCCCCATCTCTGGCATTGTGCTATTGCCTGCATTAATAAGTCTATTAAACTGGCAAGAGCATCCTTACAATTGAGCATCTGTATTAAGAAGTCCAGTTCGAACTACTCGAACTGGAAATACCGGCTGGTGTGCTATTCTCGCTGGCTATAAATCTTTAATGTGCCAGAATATGATAGTACTGTTAGCGAGGTGGTTGGTAGATGAGCTGGTATCATCTCCTCAGTCCTCTAACAGAAAAATGGGTCGCGCTCGGGGTTTTTGTTGTCGTCTTTGCCCTGATATTGATGCGGAAGTACAACATTGCTTATATCTCCCTAGCCGGGGCGGGACTGCTCATCTTTACGGGAATCATGAACCCTGCAGGAGCCTTCCTCTCCAGCATTGCCTGGGACGCCCTGGCAATCTACTGGGGATACTATCACCTGGCGGTCTCCTTCCGGGATAGCGGGATGCCTGGCTGGATTGCCAACTGGATACTCCCGAGAGCGAAAGAGGAGCGCTACGCTCTCCTTTTCCTGTGCCTTCTAGCCATGTTCTTCTCCAGCTTCATGGCGAACCCGGTCGTCGTCATCATGCTTGCCCCCCCGGCAATCGAGATTGCTACCCGGCTTAAAGGATCGCTATTCCTCTACATGGTCGCTTTGGCTATCTCCGCCAACGCAGTGACGACCGTTTCTATGATTGCTGACCCCCGGCGACCATCCTGGCCACCACGACCGGCATGACTTTCTGGGACTTCTACTAGTTCCAGGGACGTCTTAGTCTGGGAACACTCTCGGTAGCCGGCATATTGGTTGCCCTCTTTGTCCTGTACCTCCATTTCATAAAACTGAATAACCCCGTTAATATCAAAAAACAACCCCTAAGGGTCTCTCCCGCTCCGATCATCATCCTTATGGTAAGCGTCTTCGCCCTCGCCCTTATCCCCTGGGACTCGCTTGGCGCCTGGAA
>JAQTRN010000190.1 GCA_028711795.1 Dehalococcoidales bacterium
CCTCCATGCTGGAGTGGGTGGGCGGCAAGTACGACCCTAATGCCTTCGACCCGGCCGCCGTCGACCGGGTGCTGAGGAGGCTGCGGTAGTAGCTCTCAGACCTTTCCCTGGTTGAGGCGCAGGCTCTCCTTGAAGCGGTAGCTGTCGCCGTTGAATTCGAGGACATGACAGTGATGGGTTTGTGCTAAACTAATAGTAATTTCAAAGGTGTCGGTTCTGTCTATCGTAAAGTACCGCCCACCGTATAGGACTCGTACCTGTGAATAGCCGCCATCATTGAGCCACCCGTCGCCACAAACATTGACCCACCCGGTGGCCTTATTGTTTTACCATCAGCTTTTCATGGTGTCAACTGCCTCCTTCTTACGGTGGTGGGGGGAGAGACGCTCCCGGTAGCTGGCCCCTTCGATGACGATCTGGTAGCTGGCGTTAGCCAGGCGGTCCAGGGCGCTGTTGCCGAGGATGGGATCATCGAAGAGGCTAAGCCACTCCTCGACGGCCCGGTTGCTGGTGATGACGAAACTGGAATGGCGGTGTCGGGCGATGCTGAGTTCGTACAGGTCGATAGACTGCTGGGCGGTGAGCTTTTGCAGTCCGAAGTCGTCCAGGATGAGCAAGTCCGGTGTCAGGTAGGAACGGAAGGTCTTTTCGAGGGTATGGTCGACTCTTGCTTGCGCCAGTGATTTGAAGAAGACATCGGCGCGGGTGAAGCGCACGGCGTGCCCGGCGCGCACCGCGGCGTAGCCAAGCGCCTGGGCCAGGAATGACTTGCCGACGCCCACCGGCCCGACCAGGAGGACGTGCTCGTGACGGCCCAGGAAGTCGAGCGAAAAAGCGGTATCCACCAGGCGGCGGTCGAGCTTAACGCCGGCTGATTAACGTCAACTAGTTTTGCCGCATAACGACAATTATTTTTGCCGGTTCTCTCCTTTCTTTTTGTTCTGATCTTCCGCATGGCGTTGTTCCGCGGCGCCAGTGCGATAGCTTGGTACGTTGAATTCCAGGATTACTGAGTGGTGGACGATCCGGTCGATGGCGGCGGCCGTGGCCATCGGGTTCTGGAAGATACGGCCCCATTCCGAGAAGACCAGGTTTGAACTGACACCCAACGAACGCCGTTCGTACCGCTCCGCCATCAGCGTGAAGAGGACCTCAGACTCCTCGGTCCCCTGGGGGAGATATCCGAGGTCATCAATGATGAGGAAGTCGAAGTTATCCAGCTTCCGCAGTGCTCTTGGCAGACTTAAATCACGTTTAGAGGCCAGTAATTCCTGCACTAACTGATAGGCGGGGATAAACAGCACCGAGTGGCCGGCCTCCACCAACCGGTGGCCGACGGCGCACAGCGCATGAGTCTTGCCTGTCCCCGGAAGACCAAACGCCAATACGTTTATGCTGGGTTCGAGAAATGCACCCCCGGCGAGTTCGTCCAGCTTCTGTCTGAGCTGGGCGGGCAGCTTGTCCCGTTCGAAAGTGCCCCAGGTCTTGCCGACAGGTAATTTGGATGCCTGTCTCAGCCTGACGGTTCGGCGCTGCCGGCGGTCTTCCGCCTCCATTTCCAGCACTTCAAGCAAACTCTCCAGAGCGTCGTTATGCCCGGCCTTGGTAAAACAGTGGACAGCTTCAGCGGCTACCGTTGGCAGTTTGAATTGGGTACAAAGACTGGCAATCTGGTCGATATTGGTTGCAGTGGTCATCTTACGCCTCCGGCAAGTAGCGCGTCATAGACCTTCAGGTCCGGCGCGGTGAGTGAAATCAAGAAAGGTATCTGCGGCGTCACCGGCGCGGCCAGGTCGCGCACATCCAGGAAGCCAAAAGGCCGGCCGTCTTCCAGCAGAAGTGAGAGAGCGCGTTCCACATCCGATTCCATGGTCGTCGCCGCCAGGTGCAGGATGCGGACGTATTCGACGTCAGCACGTTCACCACGCCAGCGGCATATCGCATCGTAGGCAAACCTGAAAGTCTGCGTTGGAAATAACTGTTCTCTAAATCGATACCTGGCAAAGGCGCCCGGCTTGCGTACAAGCGAATGGATGATGTGACGGTAATCGACCTTGGCTTCCGTGGTGCCATGCAGCCTCTCCATATCCGCTACCAGATGGTCCCTGTAATAGACCTCCAAATGGTCTGCATACTGACGTACCTCCACCTCCATGCCCTGCAGACGGGCAGGCACCGTATAACTCCGTCGGGCGACACGGATGATGCTCCATTTGCTGACTTTGGGGCGATATGTAGTGTATTCAGGTATTGGCGCCGGCGGCAGCGGTCTGAGGTATTGACGCTCAATATTAAATCTGAGTTTAGTACGCTTGTTGCGTTTCCGGACCGTTTCCCGGACAAAATCCATGTATGCTGCTATGGTTGGAAAGTCACGACTGCCACGAAGGAATATCGCCTGGTCGAGAGCCGACTTTAGCCGGTAATGCGCTTGCTCGGCTACGCCGTTTTCGTGTGGAGAATTGGCGTTGGTTGCCGTTGGGCGGATACCGTAGTGGGCCAGTACCGCGCCATAACGCTCATTAAACGCGCGTCCACGGCTGTACCGGAGTTCGTGGGTGGCGGCAGAGAGGCTATCACTACGCACCACTTGCGGCGCACCACCGAGTTCCCACAGGGATCCCTGCAGTCCCTTTACCAAAGCTTCCAGGGTTTCACTCATAGCCAGGTCTACATAGCGCCAGCCCGAATGGCTCAGTATGAACTCGAACAAAAGATGCGGGAACGGTTCGCCTGCAATCGTAACCCCTAACTCCTGGCAATGCGTAAAGTCCAGCTGGGCCTCACGTCCCGGCGGGTGCTCTTGGGGAAAGAACACCTCTTGATCCGGACCGTGTACAGCCCGCCAGTCCCGAAAACGACGCTGCAATGATCTCACTTGGCCGGGACTGAAACGGCCGGGGTACTTTTCCTCCAGCCAGTCGAGGATAGTTGTCGCCATGAGAGCCCCGTCGTGGTCTTCACGCAGAAAGGCTTCTATCTCATTCCAGACTCCGTCGAAAGGATCGGCTCTGGTCCGCCAGTCCCTGCCCTTGTGTTGCTCAGAGGGTAAACCGCCACGCTGCCAATTCCGGGCACTCCGGACGCTCATTCCTGCCGCGGCCGCTGCGGCCGCCTGGGTGCTTCCATCCATAATCTTCTGCCTCAGTCGGCGTACTTGCTGATCGGTGACCATCCGGACACCTCCTCCGGCTAATGGTCACATCTCTTGCCATTTCAAGCAAACGGTAAACGGGTAGCATCTTTGTTGAGGCAAGACCGGCAATTATAATTGTCGTCGACCGGCAAGAGTAATTGTCGCACATCA
>JAQTRN010000009.1 GCA_028711795.1 Dehalococcoidales bacterium
GGCGCCAGCAGGGCATCAGGGAAACCTATGACTTGCAGTTATGTCACAAGGACGGCACTCCGTTGTGGTTCCGGACGAATGGGGCGCTGCTCACTGATTCACAGGGGCAACCTATAGGATACCTGGGTACGTTTACTAATATTACCGAAGAGAGGCAGGACGAGGCGTACCGCCAGCAACTGGCAGTCGAGGTGGATAAGGGGAAACAGAAAGCTGAGGAGCTGGCCTATATACTGGTCAGAGAGCGGGACATACTGGCGACCATTATGGAGAATACCGATGCCATGCTGGTCTACCTCGACGCCGAGTTCAACTTTGTTGAAGTAAATTCGGCGTATGCCCGGGGTGCTGGTTATTCGGTGAGAGAGCTTATCGGGAAGAACCATTTTGTCCTGTTTCCCAATGCCGAGAACCAGGCGATATTCGAGCGGGTGAGGGACACCGGTGAGCCGGTGCAGTTCTATGATAAGCCCTTCGTCTACCCGAACCAACCCTCAAGGGGGGTCACCTACTGGGACTGGTCACTCGTACCGGTGAAAGACGCCATAGGGCGAGTGGTCGGGTTAGTATTTTCCCTGATAGAGACCACGGAGCGGAAGCGGGCTGAGGAAAGGTTACGTGCTCTTGAGCGATTGGCGGCCATCGGTGAGGTATCCGGTAATATTTCTCACGAGCTCAGAAACCCACTGGCAATAATAGACAGCTCCATTTTCTACCTGAAGACAAAGTTGAAAATAACGGACGGGGGGGTAATGACCCATCTCGACCGTATGAAGTCGGCGGTAGACCGCTCGGTGGGAATCATCCAGAGCCTGGTGAATCTGGCCCAGATGAAAGAGCCCAAGCGGGTCAGGCTTGACCTCAGGAGTATCTTGAATAGAGCTATCGCCAAGAGCAAGGTACCCCCTAAAGTCAGGGTGAGACGTGACTTTCCGCCGGGTGAGATTTGTATTAACGCCGATCCGGAGCAGATGGCGATGGCCTTCGAGAATCTGGTGCATAACGCGGTGCAGGCAATGGAAAAGGGTGGCGAATTGACACTGACCGTGCGCTCGGCTCCTGGCCAATTGGCGGAAGTGGTACTGGCTGATACCGGGCCAGGTATTCCGGTGGAGAATCTGGATAAGGTCTTTCGTCCGTTATATACTACCAAAGCCCAGGGAATTGGCCTGGGCCTCTCCCTGGTGAAGATGATTATTGACCGTCACGGTGGCTCTATCAATATCGAGTCTGAGGTGAACCAGGGGACGAAGGTCACCGTCAGACTGGCCCGGAGCAGGAGACCGAAGGAAGGTAGATATGTTGTCTGACAGCAAGATACTGATTGTGGATGACGATCTTGACCTGGCCAGTAACCTGCGTGATATTCTCTCCGAAGAAGGGCTCAAAGTCTGGTTGGCTGATAGCGCCCGGGCGGCGCTGGAGTTGTGTCAGGAGAATACTTTCGACCTCGGGATGATTGATATCAGATTGCCGGATATGATGGGTATTGACTTGATAGCCGAATTGACGGCGATGAACCCGCGGGCAGAGTATCTGATCGTTACCGGTTATGCTTCGGTGGATACCGCCATCGCCGCTGTCGGGCAAAAAGGGATTATCGGCTACCATACGAAACCGCTGAACATGGCGTACGTAGTGCCCTTTATCAAGCAGGTACTGGAGCGGCAGCGGGCGGAGCGCAGCGCCCGAGAAAGCGACCGGCTTTACCGGCTGCTGGCAGAGAACGTGGCCGATGTCATCTGGACTACAGATATGAGCCTGCACCTGACTTACGTCAGCCCCTCCGTGGTCGATCTGTTGGGTTACACGCCGGAGGAAACGATGGCCATGATGGTGGAAAAGATGCTGACTCCAGCCTCAGTCGAGATCTACAAACAGGCTGCCATCTCCTCTCAGGATATCATGGGGGATATCGTCCGGAAAGGACCGATGGCTTCACACCGGATCGAACTTGAGCTCGTACGGAAGGGCGGGTCGCCGGTCTGGACTGAGATACTCATCAGTCTGCTGTTTGGCCCCGGCGGCCACCCGAATGGCTTATTGGGAGTTACTCGTGACATTGCCGAGCGGCGGCGCGCCGCCGAAGAGCTCAGAGCACTCTCGCACCGGCTTGTCCAGGTGCAGGAGGATGAACGCCGCGCTATCGCTCGTGAGTTGCATGATGAGATCGGCCAGTCCCTGACGGTGCTCAACATTCTGCTCAGCCGGGCATCGCAACTGGCTAGCGGTGATGTGGCTTCAGTGCTGGCTGAGGCCCGGCCGGTGGTTAGTGAGTTAATCAGTGGTATCCGGGAATTGTCTCTTAATCTGCGGCCGAGTATGCTGGATGATCTGGGGCTGCTGCCGACGTTACTCTGGTATTTCCAGCGTTATACCAATCAAACACAGATACATGTTAATTTCGAACATGTCGGCCTGCAACGGTCTTTCCCGCCGGATATCAGTACCGCTGCCTACCGTATTGTTCAGGAGGCATTGACCAACGTGGCGCGCCATGCTCATACCGGTGAAGTGGATGTCTATGCCTGGGTAAGTAATGGCGTGCTGTCAATCAAAATAGAAGACCGGGGTAACGGCTTCGATTCCAGCTCGTTGGGTGTTGGCCATTCCAGTGGCCTTAGTGGCATGCAGGAACGGGCCCGGTTGTTGGGTGGTGAATTGACGGTGGAATCAAGTTCGGGAAAGGGTACCTGCTTGATTGCCGAGTTACCTTATCCTGAGACCGCGACTAAAGCAAAGAAGACCAGAAAACGTACGGCGCTATCATGACGTGCTTCGGATAGCCAGACATTACCGCCGGTTTTTTTAGGCTCGAATGATGTCTCGACTCTATATTCAGGCCCGGTATTTCCACAGGAACAACGTGCCAGCGATAGCTATCACCAGCATAGTCCCGCCCATGACAGCGAAGCCGGCCTGGAAACCAGACCGGTCGATGATGTAACCCACCACTGGTGTTATCAGACCGGGGCCTCCCCGGCTGGCGAAGTAGTAGACCCCGAGTACAGTGGACCGGTTCCGTTCCGGGGTCTGGCTGATAATATAAGCTTCAGATACGGGCATACTCATGTACATCGACGCGCCGATGAACAGCAGTATGACGTAGATGCCCCAGCCGTAGCCGACCAGGTTCAGCAGGTAAATCAGCGGGCCGGCCAACAACCCCGCGGTCAGTATGATCGGTACTTTGCCGATGCGGTCGGAGAGATAGCCTCCCAGGGGACCAGCCCACAATCCGGCGATATAGGCGGTAGACAACAGGGTGGCCGCTACGCCTTCGCTGATCTGGAAACTATCGACGGCGAATAGTGGGATGAAGAATATGGTTGACATAACAAAAATCTGTGTGGTGACTCCCAGGGCGATGAAAGGGATAAAGTAGCGCAGGCGGCTCCGGGGAGGTGTTACCTCGGGATTCTGGGGCATGGTGGCCTGGCTCCGGGGAGTGTATTTGACCCGGCCCAGCAGCAGGTAGAAGATGATGCCGAACGCCAGGACAGGGACCGCGATGACGATGAACGAGCCACGCCAGGTCAGGGCGCTGGCGATAGCTACGGCGATGAGCGGCGCTGAGAAATAGCTAAGGGTGCCGCCTATCTGGTGCAGGCCCAGGGCCCGCCCCCGGTTCTCGGGTTTGACCAGGGTTGATACCAGGGGCGCTGACGCCGGATGATAACCGCCGCCGGCGATGCCGAGCAGGATTAAGGACCCGGCCAGCGTGACATAGGTCGGGGAAAGACCGGCCAATAGGCCAGCGAGGGCCACACCGGCCACGCCAACCGCCAGAAGTACCCGGGGGCCGATACGGTCCGCCAGCCATCCGGCTGGCACCTGGCTGATCCCGTAGGATAGCGTGAAGGCAGAAACTATCCAGCCTGCCCGGGTATAGTCAAGAGCGAATTCGTCACGGATGGATGGCAATAGCGGCGTCAGCAGGGCGGACAGCACGTGGTGGCTGTAGTGCGCCAGTACAAAAAGCGGCAGCAACTTGGGCAGGGACGCGAGAAAACCTGGTTTCTTGATAGCAGTGTCCTTTCGGTAGCGGTTAGCTTACACTGATTGCCGTATTATACAACATCGCCCTGAATTTCTCACAGTACTTGTAAGCACCTTACCGGGCGTAACCGGCCATATCGGCCGTGAGCTAGTTCAGATAGATTAGTGACACTTGCCCTTGTAGTCTTTTGTACTCAGATAGTTGAACACTAGCCCTTTCATTTTTCTCTGGAGTACGTCTTAGTGTAAGTATCATTGGGTGCGAGGGCTAGTATGGGTGTTAATCCCCTTGAGTCCGCTGGCGATACTACCACAAAACCGCCGATAGCGACAACGGAAAAGGTAAGTCTTGCTCTCATCCATTATTTGGGGTTAAGATAGAATTATGAGCGGACAAAATGATGCAGTGTTGCGGTTTCTGGATTATCAGTCCGGTGAGGTAAAAGATTCGTCTCTTCCGGCTACTATTGAGCGTGAATCACTAGTCCTGGATGCCTACTCACGAACCGTGGTCAGTGTAGTAGAAAATGTGGGACAGGCGGTAGTTCACATCCGGATAAAGCGGAAAATGCGTGACCACAGGGATAATGAACGTGAAACCGAAGGTTCTGGATCTGGTGTTCTTTTTGCGCCTGATGGTTATATCGCGACCAATAACCATGTAGTGGAAGACGCCACCTTTATCGAAACGAGTCTTCCCAGTGGCACTAGTTTTCCAGCTGAGTTAATCGGTCGGGACGCCGCTACCGACTTGGCTGTTATCAGGGTATTGGGAACGGGGCTACCATTTGCCCCCTTAGGGGATTCAGATAAGCTAAAGGTAGGTCAGCTAGCGATTGCGATTGGTAATCCGTTGGGGTTTCAGAGCACCGTTACTGTCGGTGTTATTAGTGCTCTTGGTCGTTCGTTAACAAGCACTAGCGGTCGGCTAATTGAAAATGTCATTCAAACAGATGCCGCCCTTAATCCCGGAAACAGCGGTGGCCCTCTGGTGGACTGTCACAGCCATGTGGTTGGTATCAATACTGCTGTCATTCAGTTTGCTCAGGGTATCTGCTTTGCAATTCCTATCAATACCATGCGCTGGGTAGTCAGTATGTTAATCCGGGAAGGGAAGGTTACCCGGGGTTTCCTGGGTATTAGCGGGCAAACAGTGCCTTTACCAGTCCGCGTGGTCAGGCACTATAACCTAAAAGCGGAAACCGGTGTTCAAGTGCTAAGCGTGGCACCAAACGGTCCGGCATATCAATCAGGTCTGCGAGAGGGTGATATCATCATTTCCATAAATGAAGAACCGATCGCTAGCATCAACGATATTCATCGGCATCTGACTAAAGAAGTCATCGGCAAAAGGTTGGAGGTTAATATACTCAAAGACTGGACTACTTTAACCATGGTCAATATTGTTCCGGCGGTAAACCCGGAATGAGGTTACCTGTCTCCAACCTCCGTGTTCGTCTAAGTTAATTGAGCGGTGGCTGTCCCGCTTGGCGGAAGTCTAAGTTTAGTAGGTATACATATCAAATACCGAAGGAGGCAATGCCATGTCTTACCGTTTCATTCCTGGTCGAATGTACCGGATGCCGACACATTTTGGTCCCAGTCTGGGTCCGAGACAGGGTCCGCAGGGTCGCAAATTCTCTAACTTTGCCTCACCCAAGACAACAATGTGGTCCGTTAGCTTTCTGACTAACCGGGGGCAACTGTCTGACTTGCTGCCGCCGGGCTTCACCGTGGGCGCGGAACCGGTGGTTACAGTCCAGGCGTCTTACATGACCGAAATAGAATGGCTGGCCGGGCGTGGCTACAACACCCTCGGGGTCAGTTTCCCCGCAGTCTTTACCGGCAAACGGAGCCGGGCCAGCGGTAATTTTCTGTCAGTGCTCTGGGAGAACATGGCCGACCCTATCATCACCGGCCGGGATGACCTGGGCTTTAACAAGATCTATTGTGAGCTTCCTGAGCCGGCCACTAACCAGGGAGAGACCCATTGTATCGCCGCCTGGATGGGCTTTAAGTTCATGGACTTAAAGGTCTGGAATCTGAGGCCGCTCTCGACCAGGGAGATACGGGCGGCCACCAGCCGGCCAACTGGTGATGGCATGCTGCACTATAAGTATATCCCCCGGACTGGCGACTGGGGTGAGGCTGACATCGCCTATGCTACGCTGACTCCGGCGGCGACTCCTAACCGGACTATCACGGAAATGTGGCGTGGTGAGGGTTCAGTTGACTTTCACCAGGCTACCTGGGAGGAGCTACCGACTCTGGTTGACATCGTTAACACTTTCCACGCGCTGGAGATCAAGGAATACCGCGGGGCCATGATGGCCAAGACTATCGGTGGCAAAGACCTCAGTGACCAGCGTATCCTCCGGTAGTTGAAGGTTTTGGGAGCATCTTGCCAAAGGAGGGTAGGGTGACGATCAGAAAACCGCTCTGGGAACCGTCCCCGGAGCGACGGCAGCAGGCTAATATGACCCGGTTTATCGACTTTGTCAATAAGAAGTACGGTCTGGCTATAGGTTCCTATGACGAGTTGTATGAGTGGTCAGTCAACCAGATTCCCGACTTCTGGGGGGCAGTGTGGGACTTCGGCGGTATCAGGTCCAGCCGGCAGTACGATCAGGTGGTTGACGATCTGCCCAGATTTCCCGGGGCAAAGTGGTTCCCCGGGGCCAGACTGAACTTCGCCGAAAACCTCTTAAGATATCGGGATGACCATACCGCTTTCATCTTTAAGGGGGAGAGGCAAAAATCGGCCCGGATGAGTTATGCCGAACTCTATCGGACGGTGGCCCGATTAGCCAAAGCCCTGCGGGATACCGGGGTTAGCCCAGGCGACCGGGTGGCGGCTTATATGCCTAACCTGATGGAAACCGCCATCGCTATGCTGGCTACCATGGCGGTGGGCGCTATCTGGTCGTCGTGCGCTACGGACCTCGGCAAGCAGGCAGTGCTCGACCGCTTCGAACAGATCGGCCCCAAAGTGCTGTTCACCGTTGATGGTTATTTCTACAAAGGGAAAGGTTTTGATTCTCTGGCTAATGCCGCCGGGATTGCCCAGGGTATATCTTCTCTGAAAAAGGTGATAGTCGTTGGCTATAAGGAAGAAAAACCGGATATCAGCGCGGTCTCGAAGGCGGTCTTATGGTCGGACTTTCTGGTGCAGGAGGCCGCTCCCGAAATCAAATTTGAACAGTTGCCTTTCGATTCCCCCGCTCTGATCATGTTTTCCTCGGGAACCACGGGTAAGCCAAAATGTATCGTTCAGGGCGCCGGGGTTTTTATCAACCATCTAAAAGAGCTGGTGTTCCACTCCGACCTGAAACGGCCGGATGTTATCTTTTATATCACCACCTGTAGCTGGATGATGTGGAACTGGCTGCTCAGCTCTCTGGCAGTGGGTGCTACCATCGTCTTGTTTGATGGCAACCCGA
This sequence comes from Dehalococcoidales bacterium, assembly GCA_028711795.1. Lineage (GTDB taxonomy): Bacteria > Chloroflexota > Dehalococcoidia > Dehalococcoidales > JAQTRN01 > JAQTRN01. Next base: position 7,440 of record JAQTRN010000009.1, read on the forward strand.
ACTACCCGGACGCTGGCGCCATGTGGCAGTTGGTACAGGACGAGAAGGTAACCATTTTCGGGGTCAGCGCCAGTTACCTCAATTTCCTGCGGAGCCAGGGCGTCAAGCCGGGAAAGCAATACAATCTTGTATCGTTGCGCGAGATATCCCAGACCGGCTCGTCCCTTTCGGCTGAGGGATTCGAGTACGTATACCAGTCGATCAAGAATGACCTGCACTTTAACTCTATCTCCGGCGGGACCGATATCAATGGCTGTTTCGCCATCGGTAGCCCGACCCTGCCGGTGTACGCCGGTGAGCTGCAGAGAGCGGGGTTGGGGATGAAGGTCAGGTGCTATGATGAGAAGGGGAAGCCGGTACACGACCGGATGGGAGAGCTGGTCTGCGAGGCGCCGGCGCCCTCGATGCCGCTTTGCTTCTGGAATGACCCTGACGGTAAGAAGTACCATGAAGCCTATTTTAGCGTCTACCCCGGTGTCTGGCGTCATGGCGACCACATCATTATCCACAGTGATACTAAAGGAATAACTATTCTCGGGCGTTCCGATGCCGTTATCAAACCTTCCGGCGTGCGTATCGGTACTGCGGAGATATATAACGAAGTGGAGAAACTACCTGAGATTGCGGATAGCCTGGCGATTGGCCAGGAGTGGCGGGGAGACCAGAGGGTCATACTATTTGTCAAAATGTCTTCAGGCTGCCGCCTGAGCGATGAGCTAAAGAGTAAAATCAGGGAGACGCTTCGCCGCAACGCTTCCCCGCGGCATGTTCCCGCCAAGATTATTGAGGTGCCGGACATCCCCTATACCCTCAATACGAAGAAAGTGGAGGTAGCCGTCACCAATATCATACATGGCCGACCGGTCTCTAATCGGGACGCTTTGATTAACCCGGAATCGCTGGACTTTTACGCGGGTAATATCCTCGAGTTGCAGAGTGACTGAAGCCATGTTGTGGAGCATTATGGGGTAGACTGATAGTCTCAGGAGAAGATAAGATGAGTGCCAAAAAGGTACTGGTCGTGATGGGGAGTCCCCGGAAGAATGGCAATAGCGTGATTCTGGCCAAGAGCGTGGCGAAAGGGGCCACAGCCGCCGGCGGCGAGGTCGAAAGTTTCTATCTTCACCAGATGAATATTAAGCCCTGCGACGCTTGTGACGCGTGCCAGGGGGAGAATAGCCAGGGATGCATCATTAACGATGATATGCAGATTTTGTACCCCAAATTACGTCAGGCCGATGCGCTGGTTATCGCCAGCCCCGTTTACTGGTTTACCGTGGCCGCCCAGACCAAGCTCTTTCTGGACCGTATTTATGCTTTGGAGGGTTCTTCGGGGAACGTGTTGCAGGGTAAGCGGATCGGTATTGTGCTGACTTATGGGGACTCGGACCCCTTCAATTCCGGCGCCGTGAATGCGCTACGCACTTTTCAGGACGCCTTCAATTACATCGGCGCCCCTATCGTGGGTATGGTCTACGGCAGCGCCTTGAAGGCAGGCGATATTAAGCAAAACCGTGATTTGATGGCCAAGGCCCGCGAGCTAGGCCGGCAGTTGGTGGCTGGAGAGTGATAGGGCGCGAGTCAGCGGACTAGAAGTCTATTACAAACCGCCCATTTTGATATATCACTTCATCGTCCACCCGTATTTCACCGCCGGAGCGCAGGTCGCAAATCATATCCCAGTGAATGGCGGATTCATTTTTGCTGCCGCTCTCCGGGTAACCGGCGCCTAATGCCAGGTGACAACTGCCATTTATCTTCTCATCGAAGAGTATTTCACGCGTAAAACGGTTGATGCCCTCATTAGTCCCGATGGCGAATTCGCCGACAAAACGCGCCCCAGCATCAGTGTCCAGAGTCTTGTTAAGAAAAGCCTCGTTTTTCTCGGCGCTGGCCTTGACTACTTTCCCCTGTTCGAACCATAGCCGGACGCCGCTGACCTCCCGACCTCCGTAGATGGCGGGATACGAGAAACAGACATGCCCTTCCAGACTATCCTCGACTGGTCCGGTGTAGACCTCACCATCGGGCATGTTGTAATGGCCATCGCAGTTGATAAAGGTACGCCCGGAAATACTGAAGTGAAGGTTAGTATCCGGGCCTTTCAGATGTATCCGGGTCTTGCCCTTGAGCCAGTCCACGATTCTTTGCTGGCGGGCAGAGAACCGCTGCCAGTACCCCACCGGGTCATCCATATCCGGCAGGCAGGCGCCATAGACGAAGTCTTCATATTCAGCGAGGCCCATCTCGGCGTCCTGGGCGAGGGCGTTGGTGGGAAAAGGGGCCACTACCCAGCGCAGTTCACCGGCAGCCGAGCGACGCATGAAGGTGCGCATTAACTCTGTCCGTGCCTGCTGCTGCATGACTATCTTAGCCGGGTCGACATTGCTCAAGGCCCGGGTATTGCTTTCGGCGAGTATGGAGAACCGGACGTCGTAAATCTCCGTAATTAACTCAACCGGCTTCGGTACATGCCGTAACTGTTGCTCAGTGGCATAACGGAAGAATATTTCCTCAATGCCCGGCAGTGAGATCATGGTGAGTGGGTACCCTCCTGCCTTTAATGTCCGGGCATAGATTTCCTTGAGTAGCGGTTCAGCGATGGCGCTGCCATTGATGACGATACGGTCGTCGGGGCGCACGCCTACCGAATAGTCCACCAGTACCTGGGCGAGCTTCTCGATCCTGGGGTCAGCCATGTTTTATCTCCTTCCCGTGCGATTTACTCTCGTGCAGTATTGCCTGGGGTTGATTGAATGACAGTATAACACAGGGTGGTGGGGTTGGGTGGTATGTATTGTGTGGTGAGCGACATTTGTCGCCACTCATGTTTTCCGGTAGAATGGAAGCCCAACTATGAGATTATATGAAGGTAGATGATGGCAGATATTATCGAAGGTAGGAATCCGGTAATCGAGGCGCTGAAGGCAGGTCGCCCCATCAATAAGATAACGCTGGTCAGTAACTTCGAACGAGGGGCGGCCATCTCCGAAATACTGCGCCTGGCCTGGGAAAAAGGAATTCCGGTGGAATACGTCCCGCGGTATGTGCTGGATAAACAGAGTACCACCCGGGCACATCAGGGGGTAATGGCCTTTGCCGCCGCTAAGGGATATGTTACCCTGGACGACCTGTTTTCTATCTCCAGAGAAAAGAATGAGTCGCCTTTCTATGTTGTCCTCGATGGAATTGAAGACCCGCAAAATCTGGGGTCGGTCCTGAGAACGGCTGAGGCCAGTGGTGTTCACGGCGTTATTATCCGTTCGAGGAGGGCCGTGGGTCTAACGGCGGCGGTGGTGAAAGCCTCTGCCGGTGCGGTGGAGTACGTCCCTGTGGCCAGAGTACCCAATATTCCGGCAGTGATCACTGCTTTGAAAAACAATAATGTCTGGGTCATCGGCGTTGATAGCGCCGGGGCGGTGGAGTATACCGGGGCTGACTTCAAACCAGCAACGGCCATCGTCATCGGGGGTGAGGGTAAGGGGGTATCATCATTGGTGAAGAAGAGGTGTGACTCTCTGGTGTCTATTCCCATGCGCGGGCAAATTACCTCACTCAACGCCTCGGTAGCGGCGGCGCTGGTAATGTACGAGGTGTTCCGACAGAGAAGGTCGGATGACGGCTCGGAGACACTCGCCCGGGATGTGCCAGATTGACTTTTGTCCAGGCCGATGTTATGCTAGAGACAATTGAATAGGCCAGGGTGCCCGAGCGCAAGCGAGGGCTTAAATGGAAAGCAAGTCCGGTGAGAATCCGGCACAGTTCCGCCTACTGTATCTGAGAGCTTTGCTCGTCAGAAGTCAGAACGCCAGCCTTCATCTATAGCCTCCGCGGAGATGGGGGGGAAACTAGGATTTAGAATCCCCTTGTTCTGCTAACGAGGGGATTTTTTGTTGTCGTGGTAAGTAGTCAGCGGTCCTTGATCGAGAAAGAGAATGCCAGGTAAAACGAAACACACTAACCGACTGGGCCTAATCCTGTTGTTGTGCGGGATCCTGTTGGTCTCGCTACTGGTGGCCAGCACATTCGGGGCAGTGACCATTCCTCTATCGGATATTGTGAAGATGGTCCTGAAGAAGTTGGCTGTTTTTGATTTGCCGACTGCCTGGAGCGCTGCGGAGGAGACAATTATCTTTCAGATCCGGCTTCCCCGTGTCATCGGGGGTGCTTTAGTCGGGGCCGCGCTGACCACCGCCGGCGTACTCTTTCAGGGATTACTGCGTAATCCGATGGCTGACCCCTATATCATCGGTACCTCAGCCGGCGCTGCCCTGGGGGCAGCCATTGCCATGATATTGCCGATTAGTGTTAGCCTTATCGGATTTGGGCTGGTGCCGCTGGCGGCGTTTGCCGGCGCTCTGGCCACAGTATTCCTGGTCTATAGCCTGGCCCGCATCGGTAATAAAACACCTATCATTAGCCTGCTTCTGGCCGGATTTGTCATCAGCGCGCTGCTGGCGGCGGTCATGTCCTTCATGATGTCGCTCAGCGACCGGCTTGGATTGAACCTCAAGGTGGTCTATTCGTTTTTGGTGGGGCATATCTCCGTCGCCAGTTGGGGGCAGCTAGCAGTTATCGCTCCGCTGGTCATCGGGGGTATCATCGGCGCCCGGTTCTTCGCTCTGCACTTGAATGCCTTTTCGCTGGGAGAAGAGGGGGCCGCTTACCTGGGTATCGAGGTGGAACGGGACAAAATGGCCATTCTGGTACTGGGGTCTCTGCTGACGGCGGCGGCGGTGTCTATCAGCGGTCTGGTAGGTTTTGTGGGACTGGTGGTCCCGCATGCGGTACGTCTGGTCCTGGGGCCGGACCATCGTCTGCTCTTACCAGCCGCGGCGCTGGTTGGGGCTTCTTTTCTGGTTATTGCTGACCTCTTGTCTCGCACTCTGCTCGCCCCGGTGGAAATCCCGGTCGGTGTGATTACGGCGATAATCGGCGCTCCCTTCTTCATCTATTTACTGAGGCGTACCAGGAAGGAGTATGCTCTTTGATGACCAGTCTGCAAGTCAGGGGAGTCTGTTTTTCCTACTCGAACGGCCTGGTCCTGCATAATGTCAACCTGGACATTGGGTCCGGTGAAATGGTGGCGCTAATCGGCCCCAATGGTTCTGGGAAGACCACGCTGGTCAAGCTAATCAGTGGCGTCCTGCAACCCCGTCGGGGTGAAATTTTGCTTGACGGTTATGATCTAAGTAGCCTGGACCGGAAACAGATCGCCCGGAATGTAGCCGTAGTGCCGCAGCAATTTCAGATACCCTTTGCCTTTACGGTTACTGATGTGGTGTTGCTGGGGCGGATCCCTTATCTCCGGGCTTTTGCTAAAGAAAGCGAAGCTGACCGGCGTTCAGTCGCCCGTGTCCTGGAGATTACCGGCATCAGGGAACTGGCCCGGCGTCGCTTTGATGAGTTAAGCGGCGGTGAGCGGCAAAAAGTCATCCTGGCAATGGCGCTGGCGCAGGAGACCAGGATGCTACTGCTGGATGAGCCAACAGCCCATCTTGATGTCGCCCATCAGGTGGAGATTTTGGAACTGGTGAAGTCTTTGAACCGGGAGCGCGACCTCACTGTTATCGCGGCCATCCATGATCTTAATCTGGCCTCGCTTTACTTTGAGCGGTTAGTCCTGCTGAAGCAAGGTCGTATCCTGGCCGATGGCACACCGGTCCAGGTGTTGACTGAGAACAAAATAAGAGAGGCTTTTTCGACCTCAGTTGATGTGACCCGTCATCCCCTGACCGGAACCCCTCAGGTTGTGTTACTACCTAGCGATTACTCAGGGCATCGGGACGGAGGCGTGCCGGTTATTCAGGCCGATCGCGAAGTATGACGGTCTACCGGTAATAATTCTCGACGAACAAAGTCTGAATTGATTGTCATATTCGACTGCTTCGTATTGATCACCTCTCCAGTCTGGTAGACAAGACCAGGGATAGCAGTTATAATCTCAGCTACTGTGAGCTATAAGGTGAAACCGCAGATTCTCTTTACCCGAAAAGAGATCGAAGTGGCACTCGGGAGACTGGCTGCCGAGATTAAA
>JAQTRN010000191.1 GCA_028711795.1 Dehalococcoidales bacterium
TTTTCTGGGTTACTCGACTTTCCTGATGCTGTAGTTGAGAACGGCGGTCCCGTAGTTCGCCCTCGGCGGCCAGCTTAATCTTGTCGGCCTCCTGTTTTGCTTCGGAAACAATACCTTTAGCTTCCATTCTGGTCTCGGCCAGAAGTCTAGTCGCCTTCCTTTCGGCGATCCGTATCTGACGGTTGATGAGCATTCGCCGGGAAAAGAAGGCAATCATACCGCCGGCGATGACGCCGATTACGAAGACAGCACCGAGTGCTATATACCAAATTCCTGGGTCCATTCTTCATCTCCTTTCTGACCTTCCTCGCGGAAAGCCCGCTTACCGGCAGCCCTATTTTCTTATTAAGAGTACTGCTATCTGGTTGGGCTGCCTAGTTCTTGCCATAATTTCTGTACAGTACGGTCAATCACCTCATAACTAAAGCCACGCCGTTTAAGATATTCACCGAGCCGGCGGCGGAAGTCAGAGTAGTCTGCCGTTGCCAAACGGTTCGCCCGCGTCAGCCCCGCCCGGTAGGCGTTGTCTTCATCGTCAATAGTACCGGTAGCCTCGTCGATGACACCGGTAGCCACACCTTTGCGTCTCAGTTCGAGTTTGGTTAGCCACTGGCTGCGGGGACTGAATGATTCCCGGTTATCCTTCCAGAAATGAGCGAAGGCCACATCATCTACCAGCCCCTGCTCTTTCAGTTTGGCAATCACCGCTTCTATGTTATCGTCCTCAAATTTCTGCAGGCGCAATCGTTCTCTCAGTTCAGAGATGCTGCGGGGACGGTAACTGAGGCAGCGGAGAGCGGCATTCCGGCAGCGGTGAAAGCGGTCGGTTTTCGTTAGCCCGTCAATCTGGCTGTCCGTTAGCTCCTGCCCGGCGGTGAGGCCTTCCCGGAGTACTGTCTCCGTCTCTAAACGGAAAGCGAACCGTCCGTCCAGGTAGACTCTTACCTGTCGGGAGCGGCCCACTCCCTCACGGAGACCGGTAATTTTCCCCATTGCTCACCATTCCTCACAAAAAAATAAAGCTGAGGCGCATAGCCTCAGCTTCTATTACGACTGTCAATTAACTATTATTCGCTTAGTAATATCCCGCGGTCACGCGTCTGAAGCGCTATCCGCGGCGGTATCGGCATCATCAATGGTGATATTACTGCTCTCGCTACCATAGGTAGTGTTGGCTGAGGCTCTAATCTTCTGTTCCAGTTCCCCGGCAATCTCGGGATGTTGACGTAGGTATTCCTTAGTACTCTCCCTGCCTTGCCCCAGACGAATATCACCATAGGAGAAGAAAGCGCCAGCCTTTTTCACTAACCCCAGTTCCACGCCAAGATCGATGAGGTCGCCTTCCTTACTGATGCCGTGGTTGAACATAATGTCAAACTCGGCGCTGCGAAACGGAGGGGCTACCTTGTTCTTGACGACCTTAGCCCTGACATGACTGCCTGTGGCCACTGTCCCTTGCTTAATGGTATCGGCCCGCCTCAGGTCTATCCTTATTGAACTGTAGAACTTGAGAGCTCGACCACCGGGCGTTACCTCCGGATTACCAAAGACAATGCCAACCTTTTCTCTCAGTTGATTGATGAAGATAACGGCTGTTTTGCTCTTGCTGATAGCTCCCGCTATCTTCCTCAACGCCTGAGACATCAGGCGTGCTTGTAAACCGACGTGAGCATCTCCCATTTCCCCTTCGATTTCCGCTCGGGGCACCAGAGCGGCGACGCTATCAATAATAATCACGTCTACAGCTCCACTCCGGACCAATGCCTCGGCTATCTCCAGGGCTTCCTCTCCGGTATCAGGTTGAGAGATGAGCATCTCTTCAACATTAACGCCGCAACGCGCGGCGTAGGTCGGGTCCAGGGCATGCTCTACATCGATATAGGCAGCCATCCCTCCTTTTTTCTGCGCTTCAGCAATAATGTGCTGACCCAGGGTAGTCTTGCCGGATCCTTCGGGACCGAATATTTCACATACCCGTCCCCGCGGGATACCGCCAACACCCAGGGCCAGGTCTAGAGATAATGAACCACTGGGGATTACCTCCACCTGAGACAGGCTGGTGGCTTCACCCAGCTTCATGATAGAGCCTTTGCCAAAGCGCTTTTCGATTTGACCAATGGCTAGTTCTAACGCTTTAACTTTCTCTGTAGTCATACTCGCCTGCCTAATGTTAACACAGATGTGCTAGTAAAGCAATAAAAGTTGCCGCCCGGGGTATCTGGCTATTTTCGTTGGTAGCATCTATTGCAAATTTCTCAATAGATGATTATAATTTACCGATGCTGTTTGAGATTCAGTTTGTGCCCTTTGTTAACAGCTATGGTCGACAACCTTATATCTCCGGGGTACAAACAATATAGTAGCTGCAAAAAGGAGTTGGAAAGAGGATGGAAGACAAGAACGGGCGGGTAGTACTCGTAGCTGAGAGTGACACTCCCACGCGGGAGGCTCTGGCTAGCCGCCTGACTAAGGGGGGCTATCAGGTTGTTGCCGTGGAGACGGGTGATCAGGCCACTAAGGCACTTGGGGCAAAGGATTTCACGGCGGCTTTTATCAGCCTCGAACTCTCGGGGAAGAACAGTATTAGCGTATTGAAGCGGGCGATAAAGAGCCAGCCGGGACTCAAGGCGATTGCCATCACCGCTGCTCCCAGTGTAGACGCAGTGACCGAAGCCACCAAAATCGGTGCGGTAGACTATTTGATCAAACCGCTCGGCCGTGATGAGATGGACCGGGCGATTAAAGAAGACCTGGGACAGGCGACGGCACCTGCCGCCGGCGGTAAGGCCAAACAGGCCGATTCCAGGGAAAAAGAAATCACTTCAATGATGGAAGAAACGCGTGTTTTCCCGCCGCCGAGGGAATTCAGCGATAAAGCTGCCGTGGGCAGTATGGCCGCTTATAAGGGCCTCTACAACTGGTCGGTGAAGGACCCGGATGGTTTCTGGGGACAACTGGCCGAGCAATTGGACTGGTATAAGAAGTGGGATTCATTCCGGGTCTACGACTTCAAGGACAAGCCAGACGTGCGGCATTTTGTTGGCGGTAAGATAAACGTCAGCTACAACTGTGTTGACCGTCACCTGAAGACCTGGCGGAAGAACAAGGCAGCCATTGTCTGGCAGGGCGAACCGGAAGAAGATGTTAGGATTCTTACATATGAGCAGTTGTATTATCAAGTCTGCAAGTTCGCCAATGTTTTGAAGAAACTGGGAGTCAAGAAGGGAGATACGGTCTCCGTCTACCTGCCCATGATCCCGGAACTGGCGATCACCATGCTGGCCTGCGCCCGGATCGGAG
>JAQTRN010000192.1 GCA_028711795.1 Dehalococcoidales bacterium
ATTAGCCAGGTCTTGAGTCCGTGACTTGCTCTTCTGCGCTTGTTTGACCAGATTTATCACCTGCGACAGATAAGAGTCCGCGCCGGTCTTCCTTACCTCGACGGTTATCGAACCTTCCCCATTAATCGAGCCACCAATGACCTTGGCGCCAGCTTGCTTGGGTACCGGGTTCGATTCCCCGGTAAGCATGGCTTCGTTGACTGATGTTTCACCATTAGTGACCTGCCCATCGGCTGGTATCTTTTCTCCGGGTTTAATCACAACTCTGTCACCAACCATCAGTTTATCCAGGGGGACGTCTGCTATACTGCCGTCTGGCAGGAGTCGATGGGCCTCCGCCGGCATGAGCCGGGCCAGTTCTTCCAGCGCCCGCGACGCTCCCATGACCGATCGCATCTCTATCCAGTGTCCCAGCAGCATAATATCCACTAGGGTCGCCAGTTCCCAGAAAAACACTCCCCCGCTCAGTCCGAAGACGACCGCGGTGCTATAGGCGTAGGCCACAGTGATGGCCAGAGCCACCAGAGTCATCATACCGGGAGTCCTTGATTTTAGCTCGTCATATAGACCTTTCAGGAAGGGAAAGCCGCCATAGAAGAAGATGACGGAAGACAGACCAAAAAGGACATACTGGTCACCGGCGAACCTGATCGATTCTCTCAGACCGAGAAACTCCTGAATTACCGGAGAGAGAATAAGGACAGGGATGGTTATAACCAGACATATCCAGAATCTCTTCCTTAATTCAGCTATCATGTGGGAACGATGGTCCGTTCCGGTGGTCTTCTTTGCCGTGTGGTTTTCATGGCCGGCGGGTATCTCTGTTTTCGTATGCTCGGTAGGTATCTGGTGTTCCTTGTGCTCCGGTATCTCCGGGGTCGTATGTTGGGCGTGCATAGCCTGGTCCCGGTGTGCGTTATGCTTCATTCCTGTCATGTTGTTTCACCTCATTCAAAGTTTTACAGACAACCACTCTCCTACTCAGCAGCCTGGTAGCATCCCATTTAATCCTATAGTATAATGACTCGGATATAAAAGCTATCGGTACACTGTGTTTGAATTCAAGAATAGAGGATTTTTATGGGAAGTCAATACCAGAAAATTACGGGAAGCATCATCAACCAACTGAGCGCTATCGTTGGCCAGGAAAACATCATCACCGACGAGGCGGCGATGGAAGACTACTCTCGTGATGAGATGCCTTTGCTCAAACCGTATTCCCCCCAGGCTGTCGTGAAGCCGGCCGATAACCGGGAGATAGCTGAAGTGATGAAGCTGGCCAACCGGGAGAAAGTCCCCGTCACTCCCCGGGGTGGTGGTACCGGCCTGAGCGGTGGCTGTATTCCTATTTATGGTGGTATTGTTCTCTCACTAGAACGTATGAACCGCATTCTGGAGATAGATGAGGAGAACTTTGTCGCGGTGACAGAGGCGGGCGTCACTCTGACTGATCTCTACAGTCATCTGGAAGAACACGGGCTGTACTACCCGGTATACCCCGGTGAATTGGCCGCTTTTATTGGTGGTACTATCGCCACTAATGCCGGTGGTATGAATGCCGTGAAGTACGGGGTAACCAAACAGAATGTCCTGGGGCTGGAAGTGGTGTTGCCTAATGGTGATATCATCAAAACCGGTGGTAAATTTGTCAAATGTGCCACTGGCTACGACCTGACTCAGCTTATTACCGGCTCGGAAGGGACTCTGGCGATCATAACCCAGGCCATATTAAAGCTGACCACCAGGCCGCCGAAGCGAGAGGTGCTTTTCGCCCCCTTCACTAGCCTTCAGGATGCTATTGATGCCGTGCCGGAAATCCTGCGACTGCCAATGGTACCCATCGGCCTCGAATTCATGGATAAAGGAATCATTGATATCATCGAGAAATACTTGGAAAGGGACATGCCGTATCACCAGTACGAGGCTTTCCTGATGGTCACTATGGAAGGGGAGGATGAGGATAAGATTCTCGATTACTTCGCTAAAGTGGAAGAAATCTGTAAACGGCATGGCGCTGTCGAAGCTATGGTCCCCGGTAGCGAGCACGCTAAGAGGCGGCTCTTCGAGGCCAGGGAAAAATTCTATCATGCGCTACATAAGTTTGCGCCAATGGAAATAATGGACGTGGTTGTGCCGCGGAGTGAAATAGCCAAGTTCCTCCGTAGGGTAAAGGAAATATCCGATGGTTATCAGATGACGGTCGTGCCCTATGGTCACGCCGGGGATGGGAATGTCCACATCCACCCCATCTGCGTGAATATGGACTTGAAGGAATGGCTTAACCGGCTGCCGCAATTAATGAGAGACGTGTACGTGACCGGAGTCTCTCTGGGTGGTACTATCTCCGGGGAGCATGGCATCGGATTCGACAAGAAAGAGTTCCTGCGGCTTGGCATTGATGATAGGCTGCTGGGTGTCATGAAAGCCATAAAAAGGACGTTTGATCCCAACAACATATTAAATCCGGGAAAAATCTTTGATCTGGATAGTTGACTCTAGGACAAGTCGACTGTTCAGCGTTACTTTACATAATAACTAACCCTAGAGAACATATTATCCTGTCCTATAATAGAGAGTAGGGGATATACTGGCCACTAAAAAGCTACTGGGAGCACTTTGTGAGCGCTCCCAGTAATCAGATGTTCTTAGCGTTGTGGCCTAGGTGTTAGACAACTTCCTGATATAGCCCGACTTCTCGCCCTTTGACCAGGTCAGCGGTTGCCTGGCGGTAAGCCTTGAAATGGGGTGTCTCCCCGTGGTACTTTAAGGCCGCCTGGTCTTTATACTGTTCAAACACAAAGAATTTGTTCGGGTCGTCTATCTTGCGGTGCATCACGTAGGTAATCGCTCCCGGGTCTTTGCGCACCTGGGGTGCCAGCTTCTTAAAGTGGGCCAGATACTCGTCCCCTTTGCCATCGGCTACGGTTATCATTGCGGCGACAACAATCACGCTAGTTTCCTCCTCTATATTTTTGTTTCCCAGATTATACCGTGCCGCTCCTTAGTTGTAAATCACCTACAGGAGAGGCCATTAACCCAATACTCCGGCTAAAGAAGGTACTGGCTCTGTTAATTCCCCGTCCAATTCGGGTAAGAAAGACTTCTGTTTTTCCCACGGAAGCATCCCCTGGAACCAGACAAAGGGAACCGCCCGGCTGGTGACGACGCGCATCTTTCTTAGCTGTTCCAGCGAGTTGATACTGTGTTCCTGACGGACCTCGACTATCCTGTTGGCCGATACCGGGCCAATCCCCGGAACGCGAAGTAATTCGCTGTAGGTGGCCCGATTGATATCTAC
>JAQTRN010000193.1 GCA_028711795.1 Dehalococcoidales bacterium
CGTTAAAGCCCCCGGTTTTGGTGACCGGCGTAAGGCGATGCTCGAGGATATGGCTATTCTTACCGGTGGTAAAGTCATCTCCGAGGAAGTCGGCCGGAAGCTGGACTCGGTAACGGTGGATGACCTGGGCCGGGCGCGCCGGGTGACGGTGGATAAGGACAATACCACCCTTGTTGAAGGTAAAGGCTCGGATGAGGCCATTAAGGCCAGAATCAAGCAGATCAAGGCCCAGATAGGCGAGACTACCTCTGATTTCGACCGGGAAAAGCTGCAGGAGAGACTGGCGAAGCTGGTCGGTGGTGTGGCGGTCATCAAGGTTGGGGCGGCTACCGAGGTCGAACTCAAGGAAAAGAAGCACCGCGTCGAGGACGCTTTGTCAGCAACCCGGGCGGCGGTCGAAGAAGGCATCCTGCCGGGCGGGGGAGTCGCCCTGCTCAACGCATTACCGGTGCTGGACAAACTGGGTGTCACCGGAGATGAAGCGACGGGAGTCAATATCCTGAAAAAGGCCGTCGAAGAGCCGATTCACTGGATTGCCGACAACGCCGGCCGCGATGGGGCGGTGGTGGTGGATGCTGTTAAACGGAGCCCGCGTGGCGTTGGCTACGATGCGGTCAACGACGATTATGGCGATATGGTGCAGAAAGGCATTATTGACCCCACCAAGGTCGTCAGGTCGGCGCTGCAGAATGCGGCCAGTATCGCCGCCATGGTCCTGATTACCGAAGCGCTGGTGGCTGATATCCCCGAAAAGGAAAAGGCACCGGCGATGCCGGCTGGTGCCGGCGGTATGGAGGGCATGTACTAAACAGCCGCTACTGGTAAAGTAAGAAAGGCCGCAGTCACCGGACTGCGGCCTTTTGTTTTGGGGTGACCATGATATCTTTCAGGAATATCGTTATAACCTCAGCAGTCCCGCCAGCGGTTCGTCCTGGCTGATCGGGCCGACCACTGCCAGGCGGAGGCGGTCGCCGATCATGAGCTCTTCAGCCACTGCTTTCAACTCGTCGGCGGTGATGGCGTCAATGATCGCCACTGCCTGGTCAACGCTCAGTATGTTGCCCGTCAGTACTTCCTGAGTCCCCATCCAGCCAGCGACACTGCGACTATCTTCCATACGCAACAGCAACCGTCCTTTAGACATCTCCTTGGCTTTGGACAGCTCGGTGGCCGGTACCGTCTCGCGCAGCAGCGCCAGTTGCTCCAGGATGGCTTTTATGGCCGTCGATAGATTGGCGGGACCAACTCCCGCCGAGACCGTGATAGCGCCGGTGTCCAGAAAATGGTCGACATAACTACCAATGCTGTAGGCTAACCCCAGCCGGTCGCGTATCTCGCAGAAAAGGCGGCTGCCCATACCTTCCCCGAGGACAACATTAAGCAGGTCCAGGGCAAAACGCTGCGGGTGCTGGAGTGATAGTCCCGGTAAGGCCAGGCTGAGATGGGCCTGCTCGGTATCTTTGGTCTCGATGCGCACTCGTTTTGCCGGTCGCTCCCGGTAAGGCACGTATCTGGCATGGTCCCGACGGTCGTGCCAATCACCCAGGGCCTGGTCGATGGCGGCCACAGCTGCGGAATGCTCCAGGTTGCCGGCGGCGGCGACCACGGTGTGGTGTGGCAGGTACTGGCGGTGCATGTAGTCGAGTATGCTGTCCCGGGTCATCTGCGATACCGTTTCTTTGCTGCCGGCGATATCACGTCCCAGCGGGTGGTCGGGCCATAGTAGCTCGTCAATAAGCAGGTCAACTCGCTGCGCCGGCGAGTCCCGGCTCATACGGATTTCTTCGATGATGACCTGGCGCTCCTTCTCGATCTCCTGCGGGTCGAATCGGGAGTGAAGCAGCATATCGGCCAGCACATCCAGGGCCAGTCCGAAATGGTCGGCGGATACCTTGCACCAGTAAAGTGATATCTCTTTGTCCGTGCCACCATTGAACAGGCCGCCCACTCCCTCGATTGCCTCTGAAATCGCTCTGGAGGTTGGTCGCCGGGGCGTACCCTTGAAAAGCAGGTGCTCGATAAAATGGGATATGCCGGCCTCGGCGTCACTTTCGTAGCGGGAACCAACACCGAGAAAAACACACACCGACACCGAGTGAGTCTGGGGCATAGTGTCGGTGACGATACGTAACCCGTTGGCTAAAGTCGTCTTCTGGTGCAACAGTCCACTCATCCTTTCCGGGCGGTTATCAAAAGGGTCAGGGCCTCTTTTCTTCTTCCTGACTCCAGTTCTGCATCATCTCCTTGACCTTCTGGGCAAGCCGGGGACTGCTGCGTAGCCGTTCGATGAGGATCGGGCAGCCCTCGAGCAGTGAGTTCTGGGCGGCGGTAGCCATCCCCGACAGGAGGTTCTGTAACCCGAGGTCAGCCCCGGCCATTCCGGAACCGGGCGTCGACGACTCCAGCTGACGGCGGATATCTTCCGTGGTGAACTTCATCGGGGACACACAGGACTTGTACCAGGGACACTCCTTGCACTGGGCAATGGCATAGGCTTCGTTCAAAATATCACTCATATTATCTCCTTTATCTTGTCGGCTGAATTTAGCGCTGTTTTTTTGCTGGATGGTTAATTGGGGAGAATTATCTTCAGGCTGTTTTCCAGCTCGGACTTACTGGTATAAGCGCCGCTTTTGACATATTGAATGGTGCCGTCCCGGCCGATAAGGAACGTAGTGGGAATGTAACGCAGTCCGTACTTTGGGACGAGGTCCCGGTTGGTATCCAGCAGTACCGTAAAGGAGAGATTATTGTCCTTAACGAACTGGTCCGCGGTCTCTAACGTCTCACCGATGTTGACTGCCAGTATCACCAGTCGTTCATTGGCCTTGTCGGCGAATATCTGCTGCAGGAAGGGCATCTCGTAGCGGCAGGGACCACACCAGGTTGCCCAGAAGTTGATCAGTACCGGCTGCCCGCGCAATTCGCTGAGGGTGATGGTCTCTCCGGTCAGACTCTTAAGCTGGAAGTCGGGCGGGAAGTTGCCCACGGCGGTGCCTTCGACGGCGTTTGGCTCCGTCGGGGTAGTGGCGCAACCGGTCATTACCAGTCCGGCGACCATTAGCAGAGCCAGTCCCAGCAGTATTATTATCTTTACCATTCTATTTCTCTTATGCATTTGCGCCTCCGATAACGCTATTGTTTTCACAACCAGAAGAACCGGCCGGTCAGGATGAGCACACCCGCCGCGATGAGCAGCAGGCCGCTGACCAGGTAGATAATGCCCGTGTAGCGCTGGATGCGCTTCAGTAGCGGCGACATGGCGTTGAAAGCCGCGCCCACCACCAGGAAGGGAA
>JAQTRN010000194.1 GCA_028711795.1 Dehalococcoidales bacterium
GCGCGCTATTTTCCAGCCGGGCCGTTATCTGCAAGAAGGCACCGTACTTAATGTGCGCACCAAACGCGGCTGTCCTTTCCGGTGTATTTATTGCACCACTGCCCAGATTGAAGGCAGTAGAATGCGGCTGGTCTCCCCGCAAAAAGTAGTGAGCGAGCTGGAAACTTTATATAAAGATTATGGCGCCCGCGAGTTCTATTTTACTGATAATATCTTCAACTATCCTGCCGCTCATGCCGAAGCTATTTGCCGAGAAATCATTGCCCGCAAAATGGACATCAATTGGTACGGAATCGGCAATCCATGCTCACTGACTAAAGAGCTGCTCACTCTAATGCAACAATCAGGCTGTAGCAGCCTGTCAATAGGCAATGAAACCGGTAGTCCCCGGATGCTGCATAACCTGCGCAAGAATTTCACCGTGGCACAGGTATTACAGACTTGCCAATGGTGTCATGAACTTGGTATTAACTTTTCCTGCTTCCTGCTGTTGGGTGGACCGGGTGAAAACCGCCAGAGTGTAGATGATAGCATTACTTTAATGGAAAAGGTTAAACCAAATTTCCTGGCTATTACCATTGGCATTCGCATATACGACCACACTGAACTAGCTCAAATGGCAAGGTACGAAGGTGTTATTAATGCCCAAACAGACTTGCTGGCACCGACTGCGTTTTTCGGACTAAATTGGCCGGTGTCTCGGAGTAAGTTGGCCACCTTCTCGGAGCAAACTAGGCCAGCGTCTCGGAGCAAAGTGGCCACCCTGTTGAAGGCCTAGAAGAAGCGGCGCTGGGCAACGAAGAGGCTTAGAATCTCAGACAGGAGGTTCTAATGCTAAACAAGAGGTTGCCCATGCGTAAGATAAAAGAAGTACTCCGTTTAAAATATGTCTGTGGTCTTGGTGAACGTGAGATTGCCCAGAGTTGCCAGGTTGCCAGGGCCACTGTCGGCAATTACCTAAAGCGAGCTGATGTCGCTGGAATTACTTGGTCCAATGTCGCCGGTCTAGGCGAGACTGAATTAGAGCGCCGTCTTTTCCCACTGGGGAATTCAATCGAGGATCCGCAGCGTCCTCTGCCGGATTGCCAGGATATCTACAATCAGCTCCGCGACTACAAGAAGCTTAACCTGACGCTTACCCAACTCTGGCTGGAATACAAGGAGCGGCACCCGGATGGGTACCAGTATACCCAATTTTGCGAATACTACCACCGCTGGCGGGGCAAACTTGACTACGGCATGCGCCAGGAACACCGGGCCGGTGAAAAAACGTTTGTCGACTACTGCGACGGACTGTCTATAGTCGATCCGGCCACCGGCGAACTCACACTCACCCAGCTTTTCGTGGCAGTGTGGGGAGCCTCGAACTACACTTACGCTGATGCCACCATGACGCAGAAGCTGCCATGTTGGATCGGCTCCCACGTGCGTGCCTTCGAGTATTTTGGCTGTGTGCCCCGTATGCTAGTCCCCGACAATCTCAAAAGCGGGGTACACGACGCTTGTTTTTACGAGCCGGAGATTAACCCGACCTACGCGGATATGGCCCAACATTACGATTGCGCTGTCCTGCCGGCGCGTCCGGCGAAACCTCGAGACAAAGCTAAAGTCGAGGCAGGAGTGCTCATCGCCCAGAGATGGATACTGGCAGTGCTGCGCCACCGTACCTTCTTCAGCCTGGCAGAGCTCAACGTGGCGATTCGGGAGTGCCTGGAACGGATGAATACGCGCACCATGCGTCGCATGGGTAAATCGCGCCGTGAGTTGTTCGAGAGCCTGGACCGTCCCTCCGCATTATCTTTACCTCAGAACCCCTATGAATACGCTGAATGGATCAAGGCCGGTGTTAATATCGACTACCACGTCGAGGTAGATAATCACTACTACAGCGTCCCTTTCCCGTTAATTCGGGAAAAGCTTGATGTGCGGCTAACCGCCGCCACGATAGAGGGTTTTCACAAAGGTGAACGGGTCGCCGCACATGCCCGGTCCAACATCCGCGGCGCTTACACCACGCTTAAAGAACACATGCCGCCGGAGCACCGTCGCTATGCCGAGTGGACTCCCTCGCGTTTTATCCAGTGGGCGGGCAAGACGGGAACGGCCACCGCTGAGGTAGTGGAGAAAATACTGGCTTCCCGCACCTACCCGGAACAGGCTTATCGAGCCTGCCTTGGCATTATGCGCCTGAGCCGCCAATATGAACCGGCCCGCGTGGAGGCTGCGGCCAGGAGGGCTCTTTACTTCAACGCCTGCTCCTACAGATCAATACGCTCTATACTGGCTTCGGGGCTGGACAGCCATGCCATACCGGAGCCAGAGCCGCGACAGACGCCTTTACCGCTCCATGAAAATATCAGAGGCCAGGAATTTTATAGCTAGCAGGAGGAATAATCGATGCTTAATGAACAGACTATCGCCATACTCAACACGCTCAAGCTCTTTGGCATGGCTAAAGGGCTGAGTGACCGTCTTGTCGCTCCCAACCATGGTGACCTGTCCCACGCTGATTTCGTCGGACTACTGGTCCAGGACGAGAAGACCTACCGTGATAATCAGCGCCTGACCCGGCTGCTCAAGAATGCAAAACTCCGTCAACCTGCCGCCCTTGAAGACATCGACTTCAGTCATCCCAGAGGACTCTCGAAGCAGGTCATCCTCGAGCTGGCTAACGCTCAATGGATAGCCAACCATCGTAATGTGTTGATTACCGGTCCAACCGGGATCGGAAAATCATATATCGCCTGTGCCCTGGGCAATTCGGCGGCTCGCGCGGGCTACACCACGCTTTATACCCGAGCCCCAAGACTCCTGGAAAGCCTACAGCACGCCCGTGGTGATGGCTCACATCTCAAGCTCTTGGATAAGCTGTCCCGCGTCCAATTGCTCATTGTCGATGACTTTCTGCTAACTCCCCTTTCAGAGTGGGAACGCCGCGATATCCTGGAGGTCGCCGAGGGCCGTTATGATGCCGGGGCTATCGTCATCGCCAGCCAATGTCCTATTAAAGACTGGTATCCGGCAATCGGCGACCCCACCCTGGCTGATGCAATTTGCGACCGCCTGCTGCACAACGCTTACAGGCTCGAATTAAGAGGTGATTCTATGCGCCGGAAAGATGGCGGCAACGGGAAAACTCCAGGAAAAGGAGACAAGCCTATTGAAGAGAAAGAAAGGATAAGCTAAAGTGATGACTAACCCAGCGCAGCTTCGCCAAAGGGAACTGGCCAATTTGCTCCGAGTTCGCGGCTACTTTACTCCGTGATCATGGTCTAATTTCGCCGGAATACGCA
>JAQTRN010000195.1 GCA_028711795.1 Dehalococcoidales bacterium
CAACATCCGCTACCCGGTCGAGTATCTGCGCCACCAGTTGGCGGTAATGCTTGATGGTATACCCCCGTTTCATAGCTAGTAGAATATCGTCATCGCCCGATTGCACCGGCAGGCTTATCTGTGGGCAGACCTTGTCCAGTGTGGCTATCGCCTTAATCAGTCTGGCACTCATATCCCGCGGATGGCTGGTCAGGAAACGCAGGCGCGCCAGTCCCTCGATGGCGTTCAACTCAGTCAGCAGGTCGGCCAGGTCTGGTCCCTCCGTTAAATCATGGCCATAGGCATCCACATTCTGTCCCAGCAGGGTAACCTCTTTCACGCCCCGCCGCACCAGTTCCACCACCTCACTGACTATCTCCGGGAGTGGCCGGCTTCTTTCCCGGCCGCGGCGGTAGGGCACGATACAATAAGAGCAGAAGTTGTTGCAGCCCTGCATGATCGGCACGAAGGTGCTGGGTGCTGGATGCTGTGGCAACGCCTGAGCCGGGGCCGGTTCCTCCAGCCACGGTGGCAACTCTCCGGACTTAAAGAAATAGTCGACCTGGGGGAACCTCTCTCTAAGCTGGTCGGTCTCGGAGTTCACCAGGCAGCCCGTAACGGCCACGGTCAGGCCCGGGTGGGTCTGCTTTAACGGTTTGAGCGAGTGCAGCTTATTGATAACACGGTCTTCAGCACCCTGCCGTACGACACAGCTATTGAGAACCACCAGGTCAGCCTGCTTGATATTGGGCGTGGGGTGATAGCCCAGTTGCTCCAGGTAGCTGCCGAGCCGTTCCGACTCGGCCTTGTTCATCTGGCAACCGATAGTCCAGACATAGTAGGTGGGGGTTTTCATTTACATTTGTGAGGCATATCCGGTCCGGAGGTGTATTAGCTATATGGCGGAGGGAGTGGGATTTGAACCCACGACCCCGATTTCTCAGGGCAAGCGCTTAGCAGGCGCCCGCACTAGACCACTATGCGATCCCTCCCCGATATTTTTGTCACGTTGTAATATACCATAACCCCTATTTTTGCTCAAACCAGGGCCGGGGAGAGACTGCAATCGCGTATCTCTAAAAGGCTTAGACGTTTAAGGGTAATAGATGGTTAGAATAACGGCGGCGAACCTGATGTGTCAGTTGCGCGTAAGGAAAACTTTCAGACGAGAGGTTAAATGATTAGGAGTGATTCAGGGGATAGGGTCACCACTCGAAACCAATCATTGAGCACCTGGCTGGCGCCGTGTTATGATAGCGCCGATGGAAATAAACATCCTGATTGACGATGACTTCAAGCTCTGTCTGGATAAAACCTGGCTGCGGTGCGTGACCAGGGAAACACTCCGGGCGCAGGAACTCGGTCCGGATGTGGAAGTCGGCCTGGTCATTACCGGTCCGGAGAGGCTGTGCCAGTTGAACCGGGAGTACCTGGGAATCAATGAGCCCACTGACGTACTCTCATTCCCCATGCTCTCGCAGCCCGGGGCGGGCGAGGAACTGGGCTCTCCTTTTGTGACACCGCTAGATGGCGTATTGCATTTAGGCGAAGTGATTATTTCCTATCCCCAGGCGGTGACTCAGGCCGCCGAACGTCAGCACCCGGCAAAAAGAGAGGTCGCTATTCTCATTATTCACGGTGTGCTTCACCTGTTGGGGTATGATCACGCCGAAGCGGAGGCGGCGCGCCAGATGTCCGCCCTGGAGTCCGAAATTCTTAGCCGGATCGAGGAGAAATGCCTCTAAAAGTGCTAGGTATCGCCGGTAGTCCACGGCGGGGTGGGAATACCGACCTGCTCCTGGCTGAGGTCCTGCGCGGTGCCGCCAGCAAAGGGGCCCAGGTCAAGACCGTCGTCCTCAATGACATGGAGATTACTCCCTGCCAGCACTGCGATGCCTGCCTTAAGGCCGGTACCTGCCGCATCAGCGATGATATGCAGCAGGTGTACCGGGACCTGCGGGAGGCCGACCGGATCGTGCTGGCTTCTCCCATACAATTCATGGGGGTGACCGCTCAGATGAAGACTATGATCGACCGCTTTCAGGCGCTCTGGGCGCTGAAGTATGTGCTCAAAATGCCTCCCCTGGGCGATAAACGGGAGCGGAAAGGCCTCTTCGTCTCCGTTGGTGGCCGGAACGCCCCCCATATGTTTGAACCGGCCCTGGTTATGATCAAGACCGTCTTCCGGACCCTGGATATTATCTATACCGGCGAACTCCTCTTCCCTGGTATCGACGAAAAAGGGGCCATCACCAAACATCCGGACGCCCTGAAACAGGCCTTCCTCGCCGGCCAGAAGCTGGTGGAGGAGTGAAGTTAATTCAACTTAACATGCGGATAGAACCTGGTGATTGGCGGTAAGAATACTCGTCTAGGTTAGCGAGATAATTACCTAGAAAGGAATTGAGTATATAAGTGGAAGCTTTTGAACAAGTAGTAAAGGTTTTTCTTGAGACTCAGGGTTATATAGTTACGGGTAACGTTAAATTCCCGGTACCTAAGAAGACGCAGAAGAAAGAATACAGCGAGACTCAAATTCACGGGTATGAGGTGGACATTGGACTAGCTTCATGTAGTCTGCCACAAGATGCTTGTTGAAGAACAGAGCGAGAGATCTCTACAGTCTTCTCATCATGGTTTAGTAATTGATATGCCGTCACCTGCGAGTTGGGAATATGGCTGACCCAAGCAGGGAATGCAGATGGGCTGGCCGTCCTTCAGTCGGGCACGGGGCTCCATTATTTTCTCACCACATACCGAGCATGTCACCCTTGAGAACATGCTAGAATATGCTGGGACCTCCATCTTACCCCAGCTGATGCTTGAGAGCTCCTCATCGGGTATGTCCAGTGTTTTGAATGAGACCTCTATCCACAGACGCCTGAGCTTTTTCTCATCCTCTTCCGTGCCCCGTCGTTCCTTTACCACTTTTGTAAAAAGCATCGCTACTTCTGGATATCTGTCCTCCAGTGAGGGCCTATCTGGTTTAGCGGCGACTCTTACTGATTCTCCAGCCCTCCGAACCAGAGTAAGAACGGTCTTTCCATAGTCCCGGTAACTAAGGCCGTTGTTACCGAAACTGCACCCGGTAACAAACTGAACCCCGTCGCTAAAACAGCTATTCGTTTCCACGATGGCGATAAGTTCCTCCATACCTGAGGACCTTGCCCTCAACTCTCTAACCGCCCGGGCTGCGGCTTTCACCCCCAGGGCCAATCCCGGACAAAAATGACCGTGCACCATGCCGCTCATTGCTAGAAGCTTGTGAAGATCATTGGCAGCTATGGCTTTCTCAATCTTCTGTCTGGGAT
>JAQTRN010000196.1 GCA_028711795.1 Dehalococcoidales bacterium
TTCGACGGTACTGTCTATGGCCGAGGTGCCTTTTGACGGCCCGGTAGGCGCCGTTCATGTGGGCTATATTGATAACCAGTTGGTGCTGAACCCAACACTGGCCCAACTGGAGAAGAGTCTGCTTGATCTGGTGGTAGTCAGCACCAGAGACGCCGTGGTGATGGTGGAAGCTGGCGCCCAGGAAGCTCCGGAGGACCTGATTGTCCAGGCAATTAGCTTTGGCCACCAGTCGAACCAGGCCATCATCAGACTTCAGGAACAGGTCCGGCAGGAGTGCGGCCGCTCTAAGGTAGAAGCGCCCGCTAGCCAGGCTAACGGAGAGCTCATTTCCGTGATCGCCGCGGCTGACGAACGACTCAATCAGGCTCTAAACCAGCCCGATAAGCCGCAGCGCGAACAGGCCCTATCTGAACTCAAAAAGGAACTGGCGGAAAGCCTAAAAGAAAGGTTTTCGCCAGTAGAGTTATCCGCTGCTTTTGACTACAAGGTCAAAATGGCAATTAGAACTAATATCCTGGAGAAAGGACAGCGTGTCAGCGGGCGTAGTGTGACTGAAGTCCGACCACTTAGCTGTGAAGTTGGCCTGTTACCGCGGACGCATGGTTCGGCATTGTTCAACCGGGGACGGACACAGGTACTGACCATCACCACGCTGGGCCCGATTCAGAAAGAGCAGCAGCTTGATGGACTGGGAATCGAAGAAACGAAACGTTTCATCCATCATTACAACTTCCCGCCGTTTTCATCAGGCGAGGTGAAACGGGTAGGCACGCCCGGCCGCCGTGAGATTGGGCACGGTGCGCTTGCCGAACGCTCCCTATTACCGGTTATCCCCAAAGACGAAGACTTCCCCTACACTATTCGTCTTGTTTCTGAAGTACTCAGTTCCAGCGGCAGCACCTCGATGGCCAGCGTCTGCGCCAGTAGCCTGTCCCTGATGGACGCCGGCATTCCTATAAAGACCGCTGTTTCCGGAGTAGCCATGGGACTGGTTACCGGTGATAATGGGGCCAGCGTCATTCTGACTGATATCGAAGGTATTGAAGACAACTACGGTGATATGGACTTTAAAGTGGCCGGTACCCAGCAGGGTATCACGGCGCTACAACTGGATGTGAAGATCAAGGGAATCACTCTGGAAACTATTGAGAAGACACTAAAACAGGCCCGGGAAGCCAGGCTATCGATACTGGATATAATGAACCAGACTATCAGCGCCAGCCGTTCCGAAGTCAGCCGCTTCGCGCCGCGCATGTATAAGATATCAATTGCCACAGATAAGATCGGAGCGGTGATCGGTAGTGGCGGTAAGACGATACGCTCGATCATCGAAGAGACCAAGACCACCATTGACATCGGAAACGATGGCACCGTGCTCATCGGGTCGCCGGATGAAGCCGCCGCCCAAAAAGCGATCAGTATAATTGAAGGCCTCACCCGTGACGTTGAGGTTGGCGCCATATATACCGGCAAGGTAACGCGAATAATGACCTTCGGCGCTTTCGTCGAAATCCTGCCGGGTAAAGAAGGGCTGGTCCACATCAGTGAACTGGCTGATTACCGCGTGGCCAAGGTAGAGGACGTAGTTAAAGTGGGCGATGAGGTCACGGTACAGGTAATTGATATCGATAATCAGGGCAGAGTGAATTTGTCACGGCGGGCCATGTTCAAGAAAGCTGGCGAAGCAACGGCTGCCGAGGAAAAGAGACCAGCGGAAGACCGGTACCCAAGACGGCGCGAGGGCCGTCCATCGCGATATGACCCAGCGCCACGACCCAAACAGCGTTAAAATATCGAGGTGAGAGTATGAAACCGATCAAAGTGGCTGTCCATGGCGCTTCGGGACGGATGGGGCAGGTAATGGTCAACGCCCTGTGCCGCGAACCGGACATGCAGGTGGTCGGGGCGGTAGACATCAACGTCACCGGAGACCACCTGCTGCTACCCGACAATTCCGGGACGATACCTTTCTCCTCCAATCTAGAGAGCATCCTCACCAGCACACAACCGGATGTGCTGGTAGATTTCAGTAACGCGCAAGCAACTCTACCTACAGCCCGTATCGCCGCCAGGCAGAGTGTTAACCTGGTAATCGGTACCACCGGGCTCAAAGCTGACGATATCAACGAGATCGACCGTCTGACGCAAACACATAAGATAGGCGCCGTGGTCGCCCCGAACTTCGCTCTCGGAGCGGTGCTCATGATGCACCTGGCAAAAATCGCGGGCAAATACATGGACTACGTTGAGATTATTGAATTGCACCACAACATGAAAGCTGACGCGCCTTCAGGTACGGCCTTATCCACGGCGAAAGCCATGGCCAGTGCCCGGGGCACCGCCTTTAAGCGCCCGCCACCGGAAAAAGGGGCCACTCCACCCAGCCGCGGCGACCAGGTGGAGGGTATTTCCATCCATGCGGTACGCTTACCTGGCCTCATGGCCCACCAGGAAGTCATTCTGGGCGGGGCCGGACAGACATTAATCATTAGACACGATACCATTAACCGGGACTGCTACATACCAGGCGTAGTGCTGGCTATTAAAGAGGTGGTAAAGAAGCCAGGGCTAATCTACGGCCTAGATAAAGTCCTGGGCTTGTAGGAGATATCCATGAAGAACGGGTATAGAATAGCTATTGTCGGCGCTACCGGCATGGTAGGGCAGGAGTGCATCAAAATCCTGGAGCAGCGCAGTTTCCCGATGAGTTCGGTCCAACTTCTCGCCTCCGACCGCTCCGCCGGCAAGAAGCTGTTTGTCAATCATCAAGAACTGGAAGTCAAAGAGACCGCCACCGATTCCTTCAAGGAGACGGACATTGTTTTCTGTTCCGCCGGGACTGATATCAGCCGTCACTTCGCTCCACTGGCGGCCCAGTCAGGCGCGGTCGTCATTGATAAGAGCGCGGCTTTCCGGCAAGATGTCACGGTGCCACTGGTGGTACCCGAAATAAACGCCGATGACATCAAATGGCACCAGGGGATCATTGCCAGTCCGAATTGTTCCACTATACAAATGGTGATGGTCCTTTATCCTTTGCACCGGGTCAACCCAATAAAACGTATCGTCGTGGATACTTACCAATCAGTCTCCGGTAGCGGCTCCGCCGCCATGGAAGAACTGACCGTACAGTCCAAGCAAATACTGGCCGGGCAGACCACTACTGCGCACGTCTATCCTCACCAGATAGCCTTTAACATACTACCCGAAATAGATGTATTCCTGGACAACGGGTACACCAAAGAAGAGTGGAAGATGGTGGAAGAGACCCGGAAGATAATGCAC
>JAQTRN010000197.1 GCA_028711795.1 Dehalococcoidales bacterium
TGACAAAAGAAATTAACTCCAAGCAGTTGGTTGAAAAAACTATAGAAGCCTTCGGTAAGATCGATATTCTTGTCAACAACGTTGGAGCTGGCAACGCTGAGAATAGCATTACTGGTTTTACCCTGAGTAAAGAGGACTGGAACCGTGCCTATACTTGTGGAATAGCTGATCTCACGGAAGATGACTGGGATCGCAGCTACAAAGCTAATCTAAAACCTACGCTTTTCATGTGTAAAGCGGTGATCCCGTATATGAGAGCAAAAAAGAGTGGCAAGATCATTAACATAGCCTCCATCGGAGGGAGATCCGGTGGTCTGCAACGGCTACCATACTCCTCCATGAAAAGTGCCGTTATTATCGTAACTCAGGGAGTAGCTAAACAAGTAGCTAGGGATAATATTAACGTCAACTGCATTTGCCCTGGTATTGTATACACTGCCATATTTCAGTCCATCGAAGAGATTCAATTAAGAACTGGTGCCCGATCACAAGGTGCACAAGACCCCAGGCAAGCTTTCCTAGACCGCGTGCAAAAAATGGTACCCATGGGCAGGGAACAGACGCCAGAGGACATTGGGCGGTTAGCTGTGTTTTTGGCCTCTGAAGATTCTAAGAATATTACTGGTCAGAGTATTAACGTGGATGGCGGTATCGTCATGAATTAACTATGCAATACCATTTTTATTAAGCATGGCGTGGTCATAAATTTGGTGATTTTTGATCGAACTGTTAATCAATCAAAGGAGAAGAGAATGGAATTTGGAGTTTCTGATGAACAAAAGGCCTTCCGCCGAACGGTCCGGGAGTATTGCCAGAAGTATGTCGCACCGAGATCGAGGGAGATAGACGAAAAGGAGGCCGGTATTCCGGAGGATCTGATCAAAGGGCTGGCCGATATCGGTGTCTTTGGCTGCACCATTCCCGAGAAGTACGGGGGTTCAGAACCACCCGGGGAGGCGATGCAATACGCCAATATCGCCACCCATGAAATCGCCCGGACCGAACTGAGCATGTCCCTCCCTGTCTATACCCTGCTCACCATCGGCTGGGGAGGACAGTTCCTGAAGTACTTCGCTAAAGAGGAAGTAAAAGAGACGGTGCTACCCAAACTGGCTTCCGGAGAGTGGTTCTGGGGAATCAACGTCACCGAGCCCCAGGGAGGTTCAGACGTCGCCGCCAATAAGACTGTCGCTACCCGCAAAGGTAATAAACTCGTCATCAATGGGGAGAAGGCATACATCAGCGGCGTTACCGAGAGCCGGACGAGGGGTGGGGGGCACTGTACGCTGGTGGTCACTGACCGCAGTAAGGGTATCAAGGGCGGTATGACTATGCTGGCACTGATACCTAACGAACTTAACGGAATAAGCCCTACTCTCTACAAAGAGATGGGACGTATGGGCTTATCGTCCGGCGGATTCGCTTACAGCG
This sequence comes from Dehalococcoidales bacterium, assembly GCA_028711795.1. GTDB lineage: Bacteria > Chloroflexota > Dehalococcoidia > Dehalococcoidales > JAQTRN01 > JAQTRN01. The sequence goes on from JAQTRN010000197.1 coordinate 1,432, forward strand.
ACACCGAGGTCCCGGACAAATATATTCTCGGCGAGGAGGGCAGGGGTTTCTATCACTGCATGGAAGGCTTTAATGCCGCCAGGGCACTGGTAGTCTCGGCCTGTCTCGGCGCCGCCGAGAAGTGTCTGGAGATGAGTGCCGACTACGTTAAACAAAGGACTGCCTTCGGCCGCCCCATCGGTCAAAACCAGGGGATATCCTTTCAGATAGCCGAAGACTACACCCGTCTGGAGATGCTGAAGCTGTTGCTGCAGAAAGGGTGCTGGATGATCGACCAGTATTACTCCCATCCGGGGAGTATCACCCGTCAGGAAATCAACGTGGTCATTTCCCAGTGTAAATGGCTGGCGCCACACCTGGCGACTGAGATCGTTCATCACGCCATAATGTGGCATGGCGCCTTCGGCTACACCCGGGAGTGTGGGTTGGAAATGGCACTCCGGGGGTTAATGTCCTATGTCGCCGGGGCCGAGGGGGCGACCAACATCATGAAAATCATCGTCGTCAGAGATGTGTTCGGCAAGGAGATGCTGGCCACCTGATTACCCGTCAGCTACTTCGGCTTCGCCAGTTGTATCAGCTCGATAATGACATTACCGACCCTGGTAAAATCGAAATAGGCGAAGGCCCCACCAGTCGAGCGCTTTACCCGGGTGATGCAGGGAATACCTTTTGCGGCCAGTTTCGCCGTCTCGGCAGCCAGGTCGTCCACGGTGAAAGCGACGTGATGGACCCCCTCGCCTTTGTTCTTCAGGAAATCCACCTCAACGCCAATGGCAATATCATGGGTCACCACACCGTCATCGCGGCTGGACGAACTCGAACCTAAAAGAGCCGATATCGGCGAACTGCATCCGGGTCTTGTCAATAGTCCCGGGAGTCTTGCCGTACACCTCATAGTCCGTGTATTCGGTACTATCGAGCATGAACTCGGGCGGGAATTCGGCGATACCCAGCCCCTTATAATAGGCCACCGCCTTCTCCATATCCCCCACCACAATGGCCACATGATGGAATTTCCAGTTACTCGGTACCATAAATATCGTTCCTCCTCTAGAAATCAGCCTCTACGCTGCGCAGGGTGCATTACGCTATGCCCTACTATCGCAGAATCACCGCATCAAATCAAGCCCGACAGGTACGACTACCGGCTTTCCCACAGTGGTTTTGTCGTCTATAATGGAAGCCAGCAGATAAACCCGGAGGAGGTATCATTATGAAGATCGAGTCCGCCGAAATACGTTATTTAGTATTGCCCCTGATCAGCCCCTGGCGCACCGCCTATGGCGAAGACGCCGCTATTCACTCGGTTATGGTAAGGCTATCCAGCGAGGGGGTAGACGGCTGGGGAGAATCGACCCCCCTTTACGCCCCCACTTATTCGCCGGAATGGGCAAGGTCGGTATACGAAGCCGCCCGGGAGTTCTTCCTGCCAAGATTGATAGGCGAAGAGCTGGACTCGGCAGCCACTCTCTTAGATCGCCTGGCAGTCTTCAAAGGCAATCCTTTCGCCCGGGCAGCCGTTGAGGTCGCGTGGTGGGCGTTACACAGCAAGTTACTGGGGCAACCTCTGTGGCGGGTATTGGGAGGTAAAGAACCGGTGGTGCGCTGCGGTGCGGACTTCGGCATCCAGGATACCATCGACGGACTGCTCGGCCTGATCCAGAAAGCAGTGGATGCTGGCTACCCAAGGATCAAACTCAAGGTCCGTCACGGCTGGGACATAGAGATGCTGGAGGCCGTACGGTCGGCCTTCCCCAGGCCGGTCTTCCACGTTGATTGTAATGCCGGTTATGACCTGAATGAGGACCTGG
>JAQTRN010000198.1 GCA_028711795.1 Dehalococcoidales bacterium
CGGGTGCGGCAACCCCGTAGTCGGCGAGCGAATTAAACTGGAACGCTGAACCCATTATTCTTTGCCCGCTGAGGTGTTTGGATGACTGAGAAAAAGGTGATTATCTACTCGACCCCTACGTGTGCTTTCTGCAAGAGGGCTAAGGACTACCTTACTCGCAAGGGCATCGCCTACGTTGATTACGACGTTGCCCAGGATAGGAGCAAGGCCAGAGAAATGGTCGAAAAGACGGGACAGATGAGTGTTCCGGTAATTATTATTGAGGGCGAGATAGTGGTTGGTTTTCAGCAAAACCGCCTTGATAGCCTGCTATCCCAGACCCCTGAATCAAGGTTGAATCAAACAGAAACGCACAAACCATGATATATGACTTACTGATCGTGGGGGGCGGTCCGGCCGGACTGGCAGCCAGCGTCTATGCGGCCCGTAAACGCTTGCAGACCCTGCTGGTCAGCGTGGATATCGGTGGCCAGGTAAACTGGACCATGGGGGTAGAGAACTACCTGGGTTATCAGTTCATTGAGGGGCCGGAGCTGATTGATAAATTCCACCAGCAAATTAGCCAGTTTCCCATTGACCAGAAGATCGGCCACCGGATTGTCCGTCTGGAGCAAACTGGTGGCTATTTCGAGGCAATATCCGAATCTGGTGATCGATATCAGTCCAGGGCGGTTGTTCTGGCTACCGGTAAGACCTCAAGACGCCTTGATATACCGGGAGAAACTAAGTTCATTGGTAAAGGTGTGTCTTACTGTGCCATCTGTGATGGGCCGGTCTTTTCCGGCCGAAAAGTGGCTGTTATCGGTGGTGGCAATTCGGCGCTGGCAGTGGCGTTGGACATGATTAAAATCGCCGCGTACGTTGACCTGATTTCGCTAACTCCATTGACCGGAGATACTGTTCTCGTTGACAAACTGAAAGAAGCTAAGAATCTCGATATCTTTATCGAACACAGAGCAGAGCGAATTGAAGGGCAGCGTTTCGTCGAAGGGTTAGTGGTGAAAGACCTGAAGAGTGGACAAGAGGTGCGACTCGAGGTCGCCGGGATTTTCGTTGAAATCGGCCTGGTACCAAACTCGGAGTTGGTCAAGGGACTCCTGGAACTAAATGAGAATGGAGAGGTCCCGGTCACGTGTGCCTGTGAGACTACAGTGCCCGGTCTCTACGCCGCTGGCGATGTTACCGACGTGCCCGAGAAACAAATACTCATCGCCGCCGGGGAGGGAGCAAAGGCAGCACTCCAGGCCCACCGCTATTTGCAGCGGTTAACTGTTACATAGTAAGACAGTCGGCCGGACTGGTAGTCCTTACTGTCTTCACTTCTCTACCTTCAAGAACCGGGCGTTAATAGCGACAATAATGGTACTCAATGACATAAATAAGGCCCCTACCGCCGGGCTAAGCAGTACGCCTATCGGATAGAGCACTCCCGCCGCCAGCGGGATAGCGAGAAGGTTGTATCCGGTCGCCCACCCCAGGTTCTGCACCATTTTCCGGTAAGTAGCCCGCGCCAGGCCGATAATAGCCACGGCATCCAGTGGATTACTCCTGACAAGAATAATATCCGCTGTCTCTACGGCAATGTCTGTACCGGCGCCAATGGCTATCCCCACATCCGCTTGCGCCAGGGCGGGGGCATCGTTCACGCCGTCACCGGTCATGGCCACCATCAGGCCCCGGGACTGTACTTCCCGGACCTGCTCCGCTTTCTTATCTGGCAGGACTTCGGCGAAGTACTCATCGAGGCCTGTTTCTGCGGCGACCCACTGTGCTACCTGTCGGTTATCACCCGTGATCATCATGCACTTGAGGCCCATCTCCTTGAGTCGAGAAATAGCCTGCTTGGATTCAGGACGAATAATATCCGCCAGGGCGATAGCTCCCTTTAGTTTATTATCGATTACCACAAAGACAACCGTTTTCCCTTGTGACGCCAGTTTATCAATCCTGTCATCAGTAATCGACAGGTTGTTTTCTTTAAGGAAAGCCGGGCTGACCACTTTCACCTCACGTTGATTAACCCTGGCTTCGGCCCCTCTACCTGGTAGCGCTCGAAAGCTCTCGGCTGGCAGTAGTCCTGGAGATGAAGAGACCACCCCTTTAGCGATCGGGTGCTCAGAATAAGTCTCGACCGACGCGGCGTATCTTAGCAGCTCTTTTTCATCGGTGCCTTCCTGGAAAGTGATAACGTCGGTAACGCCAAACTCGCCTTTGGTCAGAGTCCCCGTCTTATCAAAAAGCATCACCTGGATATTTCTCGCCTTTTCAAAGGCGGTCCGGTCCCGGATCAGCAGGCCGTTCCTGGCGGAGATAGTCGTCGAAACGGCCACTACCAGAGGAACGGCCAGTCCCAGTGCGTGAGGGCAACTGATAACCATCACGGTTACCATTCGTTCCAGAGCAAAAGTCAGGTCCCGGTTCAATATCACCAGCCAGACAAATATGGTCACTGTCCCGCCAACCAGGGCGATGATGGTAAGCCAGAGAGCCGCCCGATTAGCCAGGTCTTGAGTCCGTGACTTGCTCTCCTGCGCTTGTTTGACCAGGTTTATCACCTGCGACAGATAAGAGTCCGCGCCGGTCTTTCGCACTTCGACGGTTATCGAACCTTCCCCATTAATCGAGCCACCAATGACCTTGGCGCCAGCTTGCTTGGGTACCGGATTCGATTCCCCGGTAAGCATGGCTTCGTTGACTGATGTTTCACCATTAGTGACCTGCCCATCGGCTGGTATCTTTTCTCCGGGTTTAATCACAACTCTGTCACCAACCATCAGTTTATCCAGGGGGACGTCTTCTATACTGCCGTCTGGCCGGAGTCGATGGGCTTCCGCAGGCATGAGCCGGGCCAGTTCTTCCAGCGCCCGCGACGCTCCCATGACCGATCGCATCTCTATCCAGTGTCCCAGCAGCATAATATCCACCAGGGTCGCCAGTTCCCAGAAAAACACTCCCCCGCTCAGTCCGAAGACGACCGCGGTGCTATAGGCGTAGGCCACAGTGATGGCCAGAGCCACCAGCGTCATCATACCGGGAGTCCCTGATTTTAGCTCGTCATATAGACCTTTCAGGAAGGGAAAGCCGCCATAGAAGAAGATGACGGAAGACAGACCAAAAAGGAAATACTGGTCACCGGCGAACCTGATCGATTCTCTCAGACCGAGAAATTCCTGAATTACCGGAGAGAGAATAAGGACAGGGATGGTTATAACCAGACATATCCAGAATCTCTTCCTTAATTCAG
>JAQTRN010000199.1 GCA_028711795.1 Dehalococcoidales bacterium
GCTATACGCCCTACACCAGCTCCGGCCGCGCATTGAGAGGTGGCAAAGTCTTTGTCTCCCGACACTGGCAGGGCTCGGCGCTGGTCGAGGTGTGGAGACAGCCGGGGCGCTATTCCGAAGGGCTCAACATAGAGCCAGTGGTATCGGAGAAATTATCTTTGCAGAAAGCACCGGCCGCTATCGTCACCGAAGGGAAGCCGCCCGGTACCTGCTACGCCGACGCCTGGAGATTTGTAATCAAGGAAGGTGAAGGCGAGCTGGTACACGGCACGGTATTCAGCGGCAACCGCCGGATGGGGCACGCCTGGGTGGAGACAGCTACCGGCTGGGTATGGGAGCCGGAGACCGGCAGATATTTCACTCGCTTAGGCTTCAGGTGCGATTTTGCCCCGATAGAAGAGAGCCGCTACACCGCCGAGGAAGCGGCCATCATGGTGGCGCGGACCAAGCATCTCGGTCCCTGGACCGAGCAGGAAAGGCAACGCTATTTGAAAGAGAAATCTCCGGCGGTAATCCCTGAGCATCCTCGAAGGCCGCGTCCCAAAGGTGAGCTTGAGTTTCTTCCCGACAGCCCCGAGTTCCTGGCTTATACCCTGGAAGACATCGGGTACCGGGACAAAGTAGACTCGGCTTTCCTGGGCGCCATCGCCCGGGCCAGGGGGAAGCAGTCATGACTGTGATTACAGCGCCCCCCAAAGTCCTCACCATGGACGAGTACGAAGCCGAATGGAAGCCCCAGGGCTGGCAGATGATCATCATCGGTCCTACCTCCACCTGGCGTCAGGAGTGGGGCGAGTGGGAAGCGATCAGGGACATTGTCCAGAACTCTCTCGATGAGTGCGAGTATTACACATATGGCTATGACGATGAGGGGCTCTATATCCGTGACGTGGGCAAGGGCATAGCCGTCGCCGATTTCTTGCTCGGCCCGCCCAAGCTCAAGCCGGATTACGCCCGCGGTAAGTTCGGTGAGGGCATGAAGGTTGCCGCCCTTGCCCTGCTGCGCCTGGGATACTCCGTCAGGGTTGAGACGAAGGACAGGACACTGTGGATTGTCTTCCTGGAGCAGAAAGTGAACGGCCACGCCCAGACCCTGGCGGCCCTTTGGAAGCCGAACGGGAGAAGAAATGGCACCAGCTTTCATATCATCGGCTACCGCGGCACCGCCTTTGAGGACAGGTTTGCCGTAAACCTGCCCAGGAAGTCTATCATCGCCGAGGGGCCGAGCTTGCTCAGTCAGCCTATCCGGCGCTTCAATCAGCTCATAAAGCAGAATTTACCTGCCGCGGAGAAAGATTTCCCTGAGATGGTGCAGGCGGTCAGGGCAACTTTCGCCGGTCAGTCCCGGATTTATGCCCGCGATATCTATATGCGCGACATCAACAGCCCTTACTCCTACAACCTGTGGAGCTTTGACATGGCGCCGGATCGCCACGGCCCGAAGAATGAACCTGACCTCTGGGTAGACGTGGGCAGGCTCTGGAGCTGTGTTACCAGGGTGGAGCACCTGCAGGTGTTCTTGCAGATGGTAAAACAGCCGCCGGTAATCGAGACGGAGGAGAGCCATAACGTCAACATGGGCTCCTGGGATATGGGGCGGGAGCCGGTGACGGGGAAGGACTATGCCGACTTCGCCCGGGAAAACGCCCCGGTTTGGCGGGAAGCCTGGATCAAGGTTATGGGCGAGAACACAGTGATACGCACCGATGCCCGCTGGGACGGCATGGTCAGGCACCTGGGCTATGAATCGGTAAGCGTCCAGTCATATGTCAGGGATACCCTGGCCCGGGCTATCAGCACTGATAGAGACCTTATCAAGACCTCCCAGGAGCGGCTCCGGGAGGTAGAGGTTATCCCGGATGAGAAGCTGGAGCACCGCTACCGGGCTCACCTCAACCTGGCCCCTGCCATAACACAAAAGGTATTTATCTATTCGCCGCCGTCCGGGGTACATGTTGCCGTAATTCCACCCGCCAGCGACCGGGTGAGAACTGCCGGTATGTACAGCACGGCCGTTGGAGAGGTCTATATCTCGCTGGAAATGATGGGACGGGCACGCTCCATGATCGATACCCTGGTGCACGAGCTGGCACACCACCGGCAGTACCGGACCATGGGGGAGGCCGAAGACCTGACCCCGGCGCATGCCGAGTCCATGACCTACATCGCCGCCGAAGTGGTAAAGGTTATTGCCAGCGGTGATCTTGATGATTTGCTCAAGGAGGTGGCCTGGTAATGTATCAAACTCCCCAGCAGCAGACGAATGATGTTATCGGCTTCGGTATGTTCCTCATGCTCATGGGTTTCACGGTCGGGCTGGTCAAATCTGTAGCAACTGATGACGCAGAGCCGGAAAGGAAGCTTTTGCCTATGACTGAAACCAGGAAACCGGTGGTTACTGTCACCTGCCCGATATGCTACAGGGTCATCGAAATCCCCGAATACACTAGCATGACTCGTTCAGATGCTTTGAAACGGCACATAGACAGCGAACACAAGTCTACCATCAGGATATACCCGCAAGCCCTCCTCATTGAAAGCGGCGATAAAGTCCCTTCACAGTACCGTGACCTCATCGGCTGGATCGGCGAGCCGCTGCCATCATACAGCCTGGCGGTGGATCTTCTACCGGAGGTGGAGATCGAGGTAAAAGCCCGGCGGATTGATGAGGTATTGAAGCAGCTCAAGGATGGCGTTGAAGGCATCCAGGACAGCTACCAGTTCCGTCTGTTTCTCACCACCATGTCGAAATTCCACGATTACAGCATCGGCAACCAGATACTCATCATGATTCAGAAACCGGAAGCAACCAGGGTGGCCGGTTTCAACACCTGGAAAGACCTAGGGCGCTGGGTCAGGAAAGGTGAAAAGGGCATCGCTATCCTGGCGCCGGTCATGCCGCCGAAGCCAAAACCCGAGGAACGGGAACAAGGTGAAGCGGAGGCAGCGACTGAAATAGAGCCGCGCCCTGTCCACTTCAAAGTGGTCTATGTCTTTGATGTCAGCCAGACCGAGGGAAAGCCTTTGCCCGAGTTCGAGGTGCCGGTGCTCTCCGGTGAGACCAACGAGGTGCTATTTACTGATTTGCTTGCCCACATGAAACAGCGGGGTGTTGGTGTAGACTTCGACCCTAAGCCCCACATGGATCCTGGAATAAAGGGTTATTACAGTCATGCCGGCATCTGGGTACGTCCCGAGGAGCCAAGGGCACAGCAGCTGAAGACCCTGGTGCATGAAGTT
>JAQTRN010000200.1 GCA_028711795.1 Dehalococcoidales bacterium
TCCCTCCATCTCCAGAGTACGCCTTATGACGCGAGTGATGTGGACTTCATCGTCAACTACTAACACACAGGGCGTTCGTGACGACATGGCGATTCCTCTATTCTTTGATTTTTCTTTAGAATATTACCAACTGTGCTAATCAGGTCCGCTATATTGACCGGCTTGACCAGATAGGCTGCCGCGCCCAGGTTGAACGCTTCCTCAGACTTGTATGCCGCGGCCGACGCGGTAAGAATGACTATCGAGAGTCCGGTCGCCGTCATCTGGTTTCTGATTCTCCGCAGGACTTCCCAGCCATCGGCCTCAGGCAACTGGAGGTCCAGAAGTAAAAGGTCTACCGGGTTCTGTCTGAGCATCCTTTATCCGCTCAAACCATCGGTCGCACGCAGCACCCGATAGCCTTCAATCTCGAGCACCCGTGAGGTCAGGTTGAGTACCTCCGGCTCGTCCTCTACCACGAGAATAGTCCTGGGTTTGGGACTTCTTTTCATTGTGTACCTCCGCTATTGGGAGCGTGAATGTGAATGTACTGCCCACTCCTGGCTTGCTCTTTACCCGGATGCGGCCGCCGTGCGCCTCCACCAGGCGCTTGGTAATGGATAGCCCCAAGCCAAGCCCCTTGCCCGGTTGGGTCAACCGTTGCTTAATGTGTCTCATGCGGTCAAAAATGCCGGTCAAATCCTGGGCGGCTATCCCGACTCCCCGGTCAGTCACGCTGACTATTATCTCGCTCCCACTTCTTCTGGCGCTGACTCTTATCGGTGTTCCCTCACCGGAAAACTTGTAGGCATTGTCAACTAGGTTGTCCAGCGCCTGTCTGATACGAATGGTGTCAATGTGGACCATCGGCAAACGACTGCTCACATCCAGTAGTATGCGGCGTGTTGGCGCTCTGAGACGGGCCTCAGAAACGGCGGTCGCAATCAACTCCGGTAGATTGGCCTCAGTCTTTTGCAGCTTCAGCAACCCGGCATCCATACGGGAAACATCGAGAAGCTGGTCTACCTGCCTTACCAGACGGTCCGTCGAATTGTCTATGGCGCGTAGATAGTTTTCCTTCTCCTCTTTACCCAGCCTCCGGCCGTATGCGACCAGCATCTGAGAATACCCCTTTATAATCGCCAGCGGCGTGCGTAGCTCGTGAGATACGGTGGAGAGGAGATTCGTCTTCAGTTTATTCAGTTCCTCGTATTCAACTACTTGCTTCTCCAACCGCCTCAGATCAGTAACATCAATGAAGTTGCCCAGTATGGCTTGCCTGTCCCGGTACTGAATGAGAGCGACAGTCTCCAGTACCCATCTGACCTCCCCCCCGGGACGCACGATGCGGTACTGGTAAGGTTGCACCACGTTATCCTTGAGCATGGCGATGGCAGCAGCCCTTACTACATCCCTGTCCCCCGGAAATACGTAATCCAATGACTCCTTACCCAGCAATTCGCCTTCCTTGCGCCCGATGCACTCCTGGACATTAGTATTGACATACCTGAACTTACCATCCTGGATGATGAATGCGCCAATAGGTGACCTGTCGGCTAATGTTCGTAGCAGCATCTCCGTCTGCTTACGCTCGGTCACATCTGAGAATACGCCTTCATAGCCAGTAACAGCGCCTTTATCGTTCAGGCTGACGCTGACATTAGCCTGTATCCAACAGGCCGTACCGTCCCTCTTCCTGGCTAGCATCTCCCCTCCCCAGGAGCCATTTTCTCTTGCGTGCCGGGCAGCTTGCTCTGCAGTACAATCGCAGGGGAAGAATTCGATTGTCTGGCGTTGCCCGATGGCGTCTCCAGGAGAGGCGAAGCCGAGTATTTTCGCTCCTGCCGGATTGAGAGTCACCCAGGTTCCTTTAGCATCCAGCTGAAAAACGCCTTCGGCGAGTCTCTCCACCAGAGTGCGATATTTCACTTCTGATTCTCTTAGTGCCTCTTCTGCCCGCTTGTACTCGGTAATATCAAACCCGTATAAGTTGAAATACCTGCCATGCATCTCAGATGCGAAGGTAATAGAGAACACGCGGCCTTCACATTCAACTTCCAGAATAGTGATTCTGTCCCCGATTCCTGGAAAGCGGCGGAACAACTCTGCTGGTACACACTGGCCGAGCTTGCGCTTCCATATCTTAAGTAGTGGCTGACTTGCCTTGTTAGCATAGGTAATAATGCCGTCGCGGGTGACCCTCAGCACCGGATTAGGGTTCTCACGCGGCAGGGTCTCTAGTTCTGCTCGTTCATCACCCATAGGGTGGCATTTGGTTAGGCGTGTTTCGGTGCAGGACGCATTGGCCACACTATAAGCTCCTTTCCGCCTCGGACCTGCTACCATTATCGATGAAGGCAACTATGTCCTCCCTCTTGAACCTGACGTTCCCTTTTGGTCCGAGCCGGTATGATTTGAGCAGGCTTTGCCTCTCCCATCGCCTCACTGTGGTTGGGTGAACATGCAGCAGCTGGGCGACTTCGTCTACGGTCACCATCCAGTTCACCGGGTTCTTTTCACGAGCGTTGGAGTGCATTATTATCTATTCTTTAGCGCTGATGTATTTTATTGAGTACGGAGTTAATATACACACGCCACTGCCAATTTAACAATGGATGCTACCACCCATTTAGTATCAGGGTTTCCCCTAGCTTCTGACATGTTTAAGACCGGCATGTTTCGTGTGGCACATTTGCTCCATTTTATATACCTGAGGATACAGTGTCCGAAAAGGTCTAACTAGCAGCGAAAGACGATAAATATTCACGAAGAGGCAGAATGGCGCCAGTATCCCGGGCGCTCCGGTGCCAGCTTTACAGGATAGTACTAATTTACTATCTGTATCCTGACCATCAGACTATCTGCGGCGATTGTTATGTCCTTTCGCACAGCTTATCATTAGTTTGTAGACTGCAGATGGAGTGCTAACTTGAAGAGAGACACAATCTCACTGTGGCTAAAAAATGAGAAAGGCTTTTCTCTGATTGAAGTGCTGGTCTCCCTGGTACTGATGGGCATGATCGGTGTCGGCTTTCTTGGAGCTGTCACGAATGCTTCCAAAGCGTCCTTTAGCACGGATGTGCTGGACAGCGCCAGGAGCCTGGCGGCAAACCAGATGGAATATGTGAGAAAACAGGCGTATGCGGATACCTACGAGCCAGGCCCAATCCCCGCTGATTATTCCGGTTACTCGGTTACCATCGATGCCAGCCCAGCCGATACTAGAGACGGCAATATACAGAAGGTCAGGGTGGG
>JAQTRN010000201.1 GCA_028711795.1 Dehalococcoidales bacterium
GACTCGACCACATAGGTGAGTATCGGCCTACCGGCAATAGGCAGCATCACTTTGGGCTTAGTAGCCGTAAACGGTCTCAGTCTCTGCCCTTCGCCGGCGGCTAGAATCACTGCCTGGTCCATCGCTCACTCCTTCAAAATATCATCGAGTCCGGGGAAATAACGCCACTGACCACCGCCCCGGGGCCAATCCGGGTGTTGTTACCAATCATGGTACCGGTATTAATGCTGACATTGATCCCAGTTTCCACTCTGTCTCCGATGATAGCGCCTAGCTTGCGCCTTCTAGTATCAATACCATCCACCCGGACATTACCCTTGTCCAGACGGAGATTGGCGATCTTGGTCCCGGCGCCCAGATTACACCCTTCGCCAATAATACTATCCCCCACATAGTTATGGTGGGGTATTTTGGTGCCCTTCATGACTATCGAGTTCTTGACTTCGACGGCGCCACCGAGATGACAGTTATCACCGATGGCAGTGCACGGCCGGATGTAGCAGTTAGGGCCAATTTCACAATTCTGCCCGATTATCACCGGGCCAACGATATAAGAGCCCGCCCTGACTACAGTACCTTGGCCGATGGAGACCATTCCTTTGGTGACCACATTATCTTCAATCTCGCCCAGGTTCCCGGGCGTCATCCCGGCCATCAGGGACTCGTTGGCGGACAGCAAGTCCCAGGGATAGCTGAGGTCAAGCCAGTAGTCAATCTTATGATGCCGGACCGGCTGCCCCTGGTCGATCAGCGATTGTAGAGTGGTAGTTATTTCATACTCCCCACGCGGTGATTTCGGGGTCCTTGATATCGCCGGAAATATATCCGGTGTAAAAAGGTACAGACCGGCATTAGCCAGGTGTGACGGCGGGCTTTCTGTCTTTTCGTAAATACGGACTATCCTTTCCCCGGTAACGGTAACCACTCCGAGGCCGGTGGTATCGCCAGTCTCAAATACTCCCAGAGTAATGTGGTTTTGGGTGGCCAGCCCGCTAATGTCACTCTGATTGACCAGCATATCCCCATTCATCACCAGAAAGTTGCCCGTTACCAGGCCTTCCGCCATCTTAATAGCATCGGCCGTACCCAATTGCTTTCGCTGGGCCACATAGTCGATACTCACCTCCCACCGTTCGCCATCGCCAAAGTAATCTCGTACCTGCTCATCACGGTAGCCGACCACGAAAACAAAGTCGTTAATGCCCGCCTGTCTGGCTGCGATGAGCAGGTGTTCCAGGATAGGTCTATTGGCTAGCGGCAACATCACTTTCGGCCTGGTATAGGTCAAAGGCCGCATCCGACTGCCCTCTCCCGCCGCTAAAATGACCGCCTTCAATTACCTCGCCTCACTAACATTATTCTGGACCGCCCTGATACCGTCATTATATATCTGGCGCACCCGGGCTTCAGTCCTCGCCTCGGCGGTGATTCTTATTTTCGGCTCAGTCCCCGATGCCCTGACCAACAGCCAGCCGTCTTCGAAAGCCAGCCGGGTACCATCCACATTACTAACCGATACCGGTCGCAACGTCATCAGCCGGTCATCAAGTTGTGACCGGGCTATTCCCTTGCTGCTAACGCTACCGCGAAGAAGCGGGTATGCAGGCATTGTGTCCAGCAAAGACGACAGTCTTTGCTGGCTGGCGATGGTGACCAGTCTGGCCGCGGCGTAGATGCCATCCGGACACAGCGAGTTATCCGGGAAAATCCAGCTCCCCGATGGTTCTCCGCCGAAATCACCGCTCTGCTTAAGCGCCTCTGAGACATAATTATCGCCCACCCGCGTCCGGATAACATCGAAACCCATCTCATCAATCATCATGGAGGCATCGATCGTGGTGACAACGCTTTTGGCACCAGTCTCCCGGGCGAAGAGCGCCAGCAGCTTGTCCCCGGAAACAAACCGGCCTTTATCATCCACCGCCATCATTCGGTCGGCATCACCATCATGGGCGATACCCAGGTCAGCCCCTGACGATCGGACAATTGCCATCAGGTCGCCCAGATTAGCCTCAACCGGTTCAACCGGGTGCGGGAAGAGACCGCTGGGATAACAGTTAAGAGCAATTACCTCACAACCCAGCCCGGCCAGCAGATAAGGGGTGATTACCGAAGCCGCGCCGCAACCACAATCAACGGCTATTTTGAGTCTCAAACCAGAAGGTACTTGCCGCCTTATATGCTCAATGTGCCGGTTAACCGCTCCCCCGTAAGTACCGCCACTCTTAATTTCCGTCCACGGAGCCGCGGGGAATGAGTCACCGGAGACCATTGCCTCTATTTGCTTCTGCTGGGAAGCAGCAAAAGCGGAACCGTCCGGGTTCAGGAGTTTAATGCCGTTGTATTCCGGAGGGTTGTGCGAGGCAGTAACCATCACCGCAGCGTTAAAGTCTTTCCCGGCCAGCGCCAGGGTCGGCGTCGGTAGCACGCCGGCATCCTGACACCTGGAGCCAGCGGCCAGCAGTCCGGAAATAACGGCGTGCTTCATCGCCTGGCCGGACGTCCGGGTATCACTACCCACCACCACGTTACTATAGACCTTCCCCACCGCCAGCCCTATTTTCAGGGCCAATTGAAGCAGGTCACTATCAAAAATGCGACGTACGCCAGACGTCCCGAATAATTGCATATTGTCTGGATTTTAATGTTCATTACCGGAGATGTCAATTTACTTATAGATGATTACGAAACCGGTAAAAGAGTGCCTTGACAGACGCTGCTCCAGGGGCTACCATCGGGAGTAGATATTCAAATGACCGAAGGAGTAGAGTAATGGTAACCGATATCACTGACCAGACTTTCGAAAAAGAGGTCATCAAGTCAACTATGCCGGTACTGTTAGACCTATGGGCCCCCTGGTGCGGACCGTGCCGGATGGTAGCCCCCGTCGTCGAGAAGCTATCGGAAAAATATAAGGGGCAACTCAAATTCTGCCGGTTGAACATCGATGACAATCCCCAGACCGCCGCTAAATACAATGTTATGGCCATACCGACGCTGATGTTTTTCAAAGCCGGAGCGGCCGTGGATACCGTCGTTGGCGCCGTACCGGAACGCACCCTGCAAACCAAGATTGACGGTGTTCTTTCAAAATAAAGGGTGAGTGAGGTCGTAACCGGAATGGCGGTAGCCGATATTAGTATTGTCCCGATAGGCACCAAGACCACTTCCATCAGTAAATTCGTCGCCCGCGCCTTCAAGGTCCTGCAGGCGGAGAAAAA
>JAQTRN010000202.1 GCA_028711795.1 Dehalococcoidales bacterium
CCGTTACTGACCTGGTCAAAGCGCTCCGAAAAAACCCGAGGCCCATCTCCAGATTGTGGATAGAGGAGAGAAAGCCGGTGTCTTTTTCGATGCGCTGCCAGCATTGCGACGAGCCAACCTGTGTATATGCCTGTCTCACCGGTTCCCTGTCGCGTGACCCGGACACCGGTATAGTCACAGTAGACGAGAATAAGTGTGTTGGCTGCTGGACCTGTATACTGGCCTGTCCCTTCGGCGCTATTAAGCGGGACATAAAACAAAAGACCATGATCAAATGCGACCTTTGCTCCGGTAAAGACGTCCCAGCATGCGTGGCTAACTGCCCTAATGAAGCTTTGATATGC
Organism: Dehalococcoidales bacterium; assembly: GCA_028711795.1. GTDB lineage: Bacteria > Chloroflexota > Dehalococcoidia > Dehalococcoidales > JAQTRN01 > JAQTRN01. The sequence continues at coordinate 345 of JAQTRN010000202.1, forward strand.
GTCGGAGATGAAGTCCAAACGCTAAAGGATCGGGATATATGATTGCTATCATCGACTATGGCGCCAGTAACCTGCGAAGCGTGGTCAATGCCGTTACCAGTCTGGGATATCAGCCTAAGGTAACCAGCAACCCCGGTGATGTGGTCCGGGCCGATGGGGTTATTCTGCCCGGCGTTGGTGCGGCCGCTGGTGCTATCCGAAATTTAGAAAGGCTGGGGCTGGCTGAGGCCATCCAGAAGCACATCGCCCAGGATAGACCACTCCTGGGTATTTGCCTTGGACTGCAGATTTTACTCTCGGCTACTGAAGAAGGCGGCGGGTGTGAATGCCTGGACATTATTCCGGGGCGAGTCAGAAGGCTGCCTTCTGGGCTGAAGACGCCCCATATGGGGTGGAACCAGGTAAAACAGTTGACCAGCCATCCCATATTTGACGGTATACCGGACGAAGCCAATTTCTATTTTGTTCATAGCTACTATGCCGAACCGGATGACAAATCGCTAATTATAGGTGAGACCGAGTATGGCCGGTCGATATGCAGTGTGATTGTCCGGGGAAACCTGATCGCCACCCAGTTTCACCCCGAAAAGAGTGGGGAACTGGGACTGAGACTGTATGCTAATTTCCTGAGGCGTGTCCCGGGTCAGATAGTCTGCAAGAAAAATAGGCAGGAATGAAATGGCAAAGACTAACGAACAAACAAAGTACCTGATTATCGGGAATTCAGCCGGCGGTATTGGTGCTGCCGAGGCTATCCGCGAGGTGGATAGGACCGGGGCAATTATCCTGATATCAGCCGAACCTTATCCGGCTTACTCCAGGCCGCTCATCTCTGAATATCTGGTGGGTGAGCGCAATCTGGAAAATATGCTTTTTCGACCACCCGATTTCTATACTAGGAATAATATCCAGACAGTCCTGGGCAAAACGGTATCGCGACTTGACACGGATACTCACACAATTGAATTAACTGATGGTGGTCGTCTTACCTGGGAGAAGTTATTGTTGGCCACAGGTGGTTTACCCATCGTGCCGGGGATCAAAGGCATGCCCAAACCAGGCGTCTTTACCTTTACTACTCTGGACGACGCTAAAGCGATAGACAACTATCTGAACCAGGTCACCCGGGCAGTAGTTATTGGCGGCGGTTTGATTGGGGTCAGCGTAACGGAAGCACTGGTAAGGCGAGGCATCAAAGTGACCATTGTTGAAATGAAAGACCGAGTCCTAAACACCATCCTCGATGAGGAAGCTTCGGCCTTGGAAGCTGAAGCCCTACAACAGTCGGGTGTCAACGTTATTACTAACCATACCGTAACTGAAATCCATAGCGAAGCAATCGCCGGGGAGACGGTCAGTAATGTCACTCTGGACGATGGCAGCCAGGTACCATGCGAGATGGTAGTGATTGCCATCGGGGTCAGACCACGCACTGAACTCGCAGTCCAGGCTGGTTTAGAGATAAACCGGGGCATAATCGTCGACCGCCATCTGACAAGCTCCCATCCTGACGTCTATGCCTGCGGAGATGTGGCTGAGGCCTATGATTTCATCTACGATGTGAACCGGCTGACCCCCATCTGGCCAAATGCCTACCTGGGAGGTAGGACCGCCGGGTTCAATATGGCCGGGGTTGGTGCTGAATATCCCGGAGGCACTGCCATGAATTCACTGAAATACTTCGGCCTGGATATCGTCTCCGCCGGCATAGTAAGCCCGGTCGGTGACAACTGTGAAATGCTCAGCAAAAAGTATGACACTGTCTACCGTAAAGTAGTGGTAAAAGACGATCAGGTGATCGGCATGGTTTTTGTCAGTGATATTGAGAAATCAGGCATTGTCTTCAGCTTGATGAAAGAAAAGATAAGAGTTAGTGGCTTCAAACAGGCGTTAATAGCCGATGACTTCGGACTTGTTTCCCTCCCCGAGAAGATATGGCGAAGCCGGTTGATACCAGCCGTGAGTTCAACCGCTGCCGTTCCAGCCAAGTAAAGAAGAGGGTATTCAGCCGGATACTAGCCGGATAAAGGAGACACGACTATGAAAGAACTTAGCCGGATAAACAATCCTTATCATGACGATAAGGTAATGGATGCCTGCTCTCTATTCGGCGCCATGGATACTGCCGGCCACAGGTTCTCGGGTGATGGGGTGATTAAGGCCATCGCTAATATGCGTGACCGGAGTAACGGGTTGGGCGGTGGCTTTGCCGTCTATGGGCTATATCCCGAGTACGCCGACTGTTACGCCTTTCACGTAATGTACCTTGGCCACGAGGGAAAATCCGAGACGGAAGCTTTTCTCCGGGAGTGCTTTGAGGTGGTGAGCGATGGGGAGATCCCCACCCGTATGACCTCAGGCATTACCAATCCGCCAATCGTCTGGCGATATTTCCTCAAAACCGACGGGCATGTGCTTAAAGACCGCTCCGCGGACGACTATGTGGTTGACCGCGTAATGGATATCAATACTAAATTGAAAGACTCCTTTGTCTTTTCCAGTGGCAAGAATATTGGAGTGTTTAAGGGCGTGGGCTATCCCGAAGATATCGCCGAATACTTCCGCCTGGAGGAATATCGAGGTTACTTATGGACCGCCCACGGCCGATTCCCCACCAACACTCCGGGCTGGTGGGGGGGTGCGCACCCGTTCTGTGTCCTGGACTGGACAGTGGTGCATAATGGCGAGATTTCCTCTTACGGCATTAACCGGCGATACCTGGAACAATTTGGCTATCAGTGTACCCTGCAGACCGATACCGAAGTAGTCGCCTATGCTACTGATCTACTCATGCGGCGGCATGGACTTCCCCTGGAAATCGTGGCCTGGATTATGGCGCCGCCTCTATGGGATGATATTGAACGACGGCC
>JAQTRN010000010.1:0-9017 GCA_028711795.1 Dehalococcoidales bacterium
CTCTGACCGTCTTTTATGATAGCACAGCCCCAGGGCAGATGAAATAGATGGGATCATTCCCATAGGTACCGACTCCGGATGTTAGGCAACGATTCCATCTGCAAACCGAGAACACCGACCAGGCTATTGGCGAAATACGAAAACTGGGCTATACTGTCGAAGAGAGAGCCCGCTGATTTTACACGCGTCAGGGTAGTCTCCGGGGTACTTGTTTCTCCGGAGGCTATCTTATCCGGGTAATGGCCAAGCTCTCCATTCTTCAACTAATACTCCCGGCTTGCGATAAGTAGAAGGACGGAAGAGAAGCGTGGCTGAGATTCGACCCTTTCGCGGTGTCCACTATAGCGGACCGTTAGTCCAGGACCTGGCCAAAGTCATCTGTCCACCTTACGATATTATTACCCCGCAGTTGCAACAGGAACTGTACCACCGGAGTGAATACAACTTCGTCCGGGTAGAATACGGCCGGGAATTGCCTCAGGATACCGCCACCGACAACAGGTACACCCGAGCGGCGACCACACTAGAGGAATGGTTACAGCAGGGCATATTCCAGATAGACCAGGCACCGGCCATCTACCTGCACGACCATTTCTTTACCCACCGCGGCCAGGAATACAAACGCCGGGGAATGATGGTGCGCGTCCGGCTGGAGCCATGGGACAGGATGGTCGTCCGGCCTCACGAAGGCACCCTGGCACAACCCAAAAGCGACCGCGTCAGCCTGTTGCGTGTTTTGCAGGCCAATACCAGCCCTATCCTGGCCATGTTCGAAGACCGGGACCACCAGGTGGCTTCCCTGCTGGAATCACGAACCGGCAAGCCCCAGTTCAGTCTCACTGAGACTAACGGGGAAAGGCACTGCGTCTGGGCGATAACTGAGCCGCCGGTTATCCACCAGATAAGCCAGAACCTGATCGGGCAGCCGCTGTATATTGCCGATGGGCACCATCGCTATGAAAGCGCCCTGGCCTACCAGCGTGAACAGTCGGCCTCTTCCCCGACATCGGGAGATGCGGCTTTCAACTTTGTCATGATGACGCTGGTGGATTTTACTGACCCCGGGCTGCTCATCCTGGCCCCTCACCGCCTGTTACGGGGTATCTCCCGGCCGGCGCTGAACGAGCTACCAGCCAAGTTACCGGCTTTCTTCGATATTGAGGAGTTATCTCTGAGTCTCCCTGATGTCTGGCAACGAATCGAGCATTCACTACTCGCTGCCGGGGAGACCCGGTTCTTTCTCTTTGGTCTCAAAGCGGATAGTGTACTCGCCTTAAAGTTACGCGATCTTAATCTAGCCAGCCGGATGATGCCATACTTCCATTCGGAAACGTACAAACGGCTGGATGTCAGCATCACCGACCATATTATTATCGAAAATCTGCTGGGCGTCACTACTCAGGACGAGACCACAATCGCCTATACGCACGATATCATGGACGCGGTCAACCGAGTACGGGACCAGGAATACCAGCTGGCTTTCCTGCTGAAGCCGGTCAAGTCAACCGTCATCAAGGCAATCGCCGATGTTAGCGACAGGATGCCCCGCAAGTCAACCTACTTCTACCCCAAACTACCGGCGGGACTGGTACTCAACCTGTTACGGTGAGCGCAGTCCCGCCTGCCAACCAACCCATTCTTGCGATACCTTGGCTATAGCTTGACCAGCTTTACGGAATAAACGTCCGGGACAGCGAGTATTTCTCGCCGCTGTGCCTCAGGTAGTGGTTCATCCAGGGCCAGTACCATCAGCGCCCGCCCCCTGGGTTTAAGGCGGCTAACGTGCATATAGCTAATATTGATATTGGCATCACCGGCTATCTTGCCAACGGCGCCGATAAGCCCCGGCCGGTCATGGTGCTCGCTGACCAGAAAGTAAGCGCCGGTGGGCGCAATATCAATCCAGTAGTTGTTGACGCGGACAATGTGGGGCTCATCACGCATAACAGTGGCGGCGATGGTGGTTACGCCACTGCTGGTACCCACTTCTACGGTAACCAGGCTGGCATAGTTCTTACAGGTAGCGTCTTTGTGTTCCACCACGGTCAGGCCACGCTGAGAAGCCAGGATATTGGCATTGACCAGGTTGACCCGCTCCTCACTGATTTCCTCGAGCAGTCCACCCAGGGCGGCGGCCTTAAGCACATTAGTATTGTAGGACGAAATCTCCCCCTCATACTTGATGTGGATAGTGCTCATCTGCCCCTCAGCCAACTGACTGGAGAGTTTACCGGCCATAGCGGATGCCTTAATATACGGACCCAACAGCGTCAAGGCCTCTGCAGAAACAAAGGGAGCGTTGACCGCATATCTGGCTGGCTGTCCCTTAAAGACATCTATAATCTGGTCGACCACATCTTTAGTCGCCATCGCCTGCGCCTCAGCAGTCGAAGCCCCGAGGTGAGGCGTAACGATAATGTTGTCCTTTTCAAAAAGAATACTTTTGGTAATTGGCTCCGTAGCAAAGACATCGATCGCTGCGCCGGCCACCCGTTTTTCGTCAATTGCCTTAACCAGCGCTTCTTCATCAATCAGACCGCCGCGAGCGGTATTGATGATACGGACTTTAGGCTTCATCAGTGCCAGTTCTTTCACCCCGATCAGCCCCCGGGTAGATGCCGTTAATGGCAGATGCAGGCTGATGAAGTCCGATTCTTTGAGCAGTTGCCCCAGGGGAACAATCTCCACCTGCAGATTACGGGCGTACTCTAAGGAAACGGCCGGGTCACAGGCGATTACTCTCATCTCCAGACCGCGTGCTCGCCGGGCGACCCCGGAGCCCACGTTACCCAAACCGATCACACCCAGAGTCTTGTTTCTGACTTCGGTCCCCATAAACTCATTGCGGCGCCACGCCCCCGCTTTAAGCGAGGCACTAGCCTGGGGTATGTGACGGGCCAATGCCAGCATCAGGGCGATGGTGTGTTCCGCCGCCGAGATGGTATTACCCGTAGGCGCGTTGGCGACGATGATACCGTGTCTCGTCGCCGCCTCAACATCAATGTTATCCACGCCGACACCGGCGCGGCCGATAACCTGTAGCTTCTTCCCGGCCTCGATGACCTTAGCCGTCACCTGGGTCTGACTGCGTACCACCAGGGCATCATAATCGCCGATAATGGCGATAAGCTCCTCTGGCTTCAGTCCCGTCTTGACATCTACCTGACCGGAACCACGCAGCGCCTCGATGCCTTCGTTCGAAATAGAGTCAGCGACTAGGATTTTCATACTTATGTTGTACTCCTGAATCCAGCCTGAGGCAGGACTACTTTCAGGGCGGCAATGACAGCGGCAATGTCCGCTTCGTTCACCCAGCCAAGGTGACCAATACGGAATATCTTGCCGTCGAGTCGGCTCTGCCCGCCAGCAAGGACAATCTGGTACTGCTCTTCCAGGGTCTTGAGTACCTTCTTAATATCAATTCCATCTGGAGCCGTGACCGCAGTGACGGTGTTGGAGGCGCAATACTCCTCGGCAAAGGTGGATAAGCCGAGTGCCCTCACTCCCGTCCGCGCTGCCTTAGCCACGCGAGCATGTCGGGCAAAGATATTGGGTAAGCCCTCGGCCAGCATTATATCCAAGCCTGTCTGCAGGGCATAGAATACCGAAACAGCCGGGGTCCAGGGCGTTTGCCCTTTGTCCGCATCGCTCTTAGCCTGAGTGAAATCCCAGTAGAAACGGGGCATCTTCGCCTTAGCGATTGCCTGCCAGCCCTCCTGGCTAACGCTGACCATTGCCAGCCCGGGAGGCGCCATCCAGCCCTTCTGCGAACCGGTCACCGTGACATCACAATGCCACTTGTCCACCGGCAAATCAATCGAGCCCAGACTACTGATAGCATCAACCAGCAGAAGCTTACCGAATTCTTTGACTACAGAGCTAATCGAAGCCAGGTCATTGGTGATGCCGGTTGAAGTCTCATTGTGAGTCACCAACACAGCCTGGACCTGTGGTTCTGCCTGTAGCGCCCGGCGCACGGCATCGGGGTCAACCGGCTTGCCCCATTCAAACTTGAGGGGAACAACCTCAGCACCAAACCGTTTCGCAATGTTGGCAAACCGGTCACCGAAGGCACCATTGGACACAGACAATACCTTATCGCCCGGAGACAGGGTATTGACGATGACCGCTTCCATACCGCCGGTGCCGGAACCGGTCAGCAAGAGGATATCGTTCCTGGTCTGGAATAGTTTCTTCAGCTTGTCAGTAACATCGACCAGTATCTTTTTGAACTCGGGGCCGCGGTGGTTTATCATCTGCCGGCTCAATGCCTTGAGAACCTCTTCCGGGAGGGGTGTTGGGCCAGGAATACGTAAATTCTGCATGTGTCTTGTTATCTCCTTTTACTCGACTATTTTTTATTATTCGTGTCAATCATCTTCACAAAACGGCGCTTGCCCACCCTGAGTACGCTGCCACTGGCGATGGGCGCGATGCTGGCTGAAATCTTCTCACCATCAACACTGACCGCCCCCTGGGCGATTAACCGGCTGGCTTCACTACGACTTTTAGCCAGGCCAGCCCGGACAATGATATGACTGATATCACATTCACTTTTTCGCATAGCCTTGCTGGCAGCGCTACCAGCGGTGCTTGCCGCCACTTCCTGGAAAGAAAACCGGCACTCCGGCATTTCTTCCGGAATCTCTCTCTGCTGGAACACCCGGGTGAAGTGCTCCTCGGCCTCACCGGCTAGATCAGCATCGTAGAGCAGAGTGACAATCTCCCGGGCCAACCGTTTCTTGAGTACCATCGGATTGACGGTCTCCCGGGCTAGCCCCTGGCGGAACTCCTCTAATTCCGCATCAGGCACATCGGTCAGTAATTCGAAGTACAGCATAATCAGACTGTCAGCGAGAGACATCACCTTGCCGTACATATCATCCGGGGGCTCAGTCACTCCGATATAATTACCCAGGCTTTTACTCATCTTCAGAGCGCCATCGGTACCGATAAGAAGGGGCATCATAAAACACTGCTGTGGTCGTTGCCCCATCATTGATTGCAGTTCCCGGCCGACCAGGAAATTGAACTTCTGGTCGGTCCCGCCGAATTCTACATCCGCCTTGACCGCCACCGAGTCGTAAGCCTGGAGCAGAGGATACAAGAATTCGGTCAGGGCGATGGGCCGTCCCTCACTATACCTCTTGTTGAAATCTTCCCTGGCCAGGAACTGGGCCACGGTGAACTTGCTGGTCAGTCGGATGACGTCACCCAGGTCAAAGCCACCGAACCATTCGCTCTGCCAGCGGACCTCGGTCTTTTCCTTATCGACTACCTTGAAAAACTGTTCCATATAGGTCCGGGCGTTTGCCTTCACCTGCTCTATCGTCAGCATCGGGCGGGTAACATTGACCCCACTGGGGTCGCCAATCTGGGCTGTCCAGTCGGCCACAATAAGCACAATCTGATGGCCCCACTCCTGGAATTGCCGCAGTTTACGCAACGTCACCACATGACCCAGGTGAATATCGGGGGAACTGGGGTCGAAACCCTCCTTCAAACGTAACTGCTTACCCGAAAGCAGCAACTGCCGCATCTCATCTTCAACGATGATCTCAGCGACTCCCCGTTTCAATAAGCGGTCCATATCCTGACTGGTGGTGACTTTACGACCGGCATTCATGACTAACTATCACCCCGCGAACTGAGTACCGTCTGCCCGTATTTTACATCCTCGGCTATCTGCTCTTTCAGCTTATCCACCGTATCAAATCGCTTCTCGCTGCGGAGTCGCTCAATAATATCAATCTTGAGGTCACGGCCATACAGGTCACCCCGATAGCCAATGGCATAGACCTCTATGGTGCGCTTGCGGCCATTGAAGCTAGGATTATGGCCGATATTAGTCACCGATGGGTACTGCCGGCCATCGATATACGACCAGGTAGCGTAGACGCCGTCAGCCGGCAAGGCCTGTTCCGGGCTGACCGCCAGATTGGCCGTGGGAAAACCCAACCCCTGACCGCGACCCGAGCCAGTCACAACCCGTCCGCTCAGATTGAAGGGACGGCCCGCCAGCCGGGCAACTTTCTTCATATCGCCACTGGTCAGCGCTTTCCGGATAGCAGTACTGCTGACAATTTCGCCGTTGATTATCAGGGGCGGGACCACGGTTACCGTAAAATCCAACTCCTCGCCCAACTTATTCAGACCGGCAATATCACCTTCCCGGTTGTGTCCCAGAGTAAAATCAGCTCCGACCACCAGTCCGCGCATCCGGAGGTATTGCTTTAGCAAACTCACGAATTGACGGGCACTCAACCCGGCCAACTCGCTGGTGAACTGAAGAACGACAACGAGCTCAACACCTTCCTGTTGCAGCAACCGCACCCGTTCGGCGACACCGATCAGGAAGGGAAGTTTGACCCCGCTTAGCACTTCCTGGGGATGTTGTTGAAAGGTCACCACCCCACCCAGTAAGTCGCGTTGCCGCGCCTGTTGCAGCAATTGGGAAACAAGATGGCGGTGACCGAGGTGGACTCCATCGAAGACACCAATGGTTAGCAGTGTATCCTTGCTCGGCGAGAACTTAGCTAAATCCGCTTCTACCAGCATAACCCTCTGTTACGTCAGCCCAAACACACCACGTATTGGAAGTCGGGCCTAATTATGGACACCAACAAAGACGCCACTATAGCCCGTTAAAAGCGTACTAATATTAGCATAGGGCCATTTTAGCGTCAACTGAAATGCCTGACGAGGCAAATCTAACTTTCGAGTTGCTTCGTCTGGCTGTCCGGAGACATGACATAGAGGTGAGAAAAGACGGCGCCTTTGGCGGCCCCATGCCAGTGTTTTTCGCCAGCCGGTATAAAGATGATATCCCCCGGGCCGACCGTTACCTCTTCCTTATCCGTGGCTACTATTCCCTTGCCCTCGGTAACTATTAGCACCTGCTCAATCGTGTGGCTGTGGAATTTGTTACGTACTCCACGGCCGAAATTCACCTGCCTCACCATAAATCTCTTGCTCAATTCGGGGCCCACCACTGGCTGCATGGTTACCGGACCGGTAAACAGCGGGTTCGTTTGCGGTTCTTTGGCTACCTGGGCTATCTTGACTACCTTCATGGCTACCTCCTTAATCTCTGCTGAATTTCAGCGGACTCACTTCATGGTCGAAAGTGGTGTCGGGACCATGAGCCTGGTGGTCTCATAGGCGATGAACGTCCGGAGGTGTTCCGATATTTTTACAAATTCCGGGCTCCTCACTCTGGCCTCCTGGAACCGCTGCATGTGTGCCAGGTCGTCATACACCCAGAGATTGGTTACCTCATCCAGCGTCCCCACTAAAGTGTGCCACTGGCCGACAAGTCTCCTGCCCAGTTTCTCGGAGTTGGGGAGAAAGTCCTTCTTAAATACCTCCATAAAGTCGGCCATCTTGCCCGGCAGTACCCGAATGGACGCCTCCAGGTAAATCATAATCTATACCTCCCGCAGTCTGATTGGTTTCTATACCTGACATACTAACACTTAGGGGGACTAAATTCCATACGGGCACCTGGTAGTATACCCCGGTTGGTTTGACAGGAAATGGGTTGACCCGCTATATTTTTCTATGATGGCGGAATTAAGATTAGCGGGTGACTGTTATGGCGGCCTGGAACATCATCGTTAACCGGAACCTGCGGACACTGGTCGAAGAGAGGGTATCCAACTCGCCAGACGCTCTTTTCCTCATTTTTGAAGACACCCAGGGGCATGTGGAGACGCTGACTTATCGCCAGTTTGGTGACAACATCAACCGGCTGGCCAATTTTCTGTTACGGACCGGTATCAAGAAGGGGGACAAAGTCAATCTCCATCTACGTAACTGCCCCGATTTTTTGTATTGCTGGTTCGCGCTGGCCAAGATCGGAGCGGTAATGGTCCCGACCAATACACAACTGACCGCACCTGAACTACAGTACATCCTGAATCACGCCGAAGTGGTCCTCACCATTACCGAGCCTGACTACATCAGTTCAGTCCAGACAGCTCTGGCTGCATGTCCGGCAGTCGAACATGTTATCGTGTGCCGGACCCAGCAGCCGCTACCGGGGATGACGCTAATGGCGGATATCCTTCAGGGAGACCCGTCCCCACCCCCGGATGCCGGCTTATCGCCCCAGACTGATATGACTATCCTGTATACCTCCGGGACGACAGCCAAACCGAAAGGCGTTGTCTTGACGCATGGCTACTACCTCTGGATAGGAGAGCTGGTAGCCCAGCATGAACGACTGCGCCCCGATGACCGGTCGTTCGTCGTTTTGCCGCTTTTTCATGGAAACGCTCAGTTTTATTCCACCATGGCCAGCCTGACGGCCGGAGCATCAATGGCGCTGATGCAGACCTTCAGCGCCTCGAGGTATCTGGACCAGATAGCCAGACACGAAGCGACCGTAGCCAGCTTGTTCGCCGCCCCGATAAGAATGATACTGAACCAGCCGTCCAGCCAGCAGGCGAAGAAAAACAAGCTCCGGCTGGTACTGTTCGCCCAGAACGTTACCGCCGAGCAGCTTCAGGCCTTTGAGAAGATCGCCGGAGCCCCTCTGATCCAGCTCTACGGGCTCACCGAACGCAGTTTCCCGATGTGTAATCCGGTGTATGGCACCAGGGACGGTATGAGCATTGGCCGGCCTACGCTGGGAGTGGAAGTGAAAGTAGTGGATGACTCCGGCAATGAAGTGCCGCCCGGCAATATCGGCGAACTGATTATCAAGGGTGTACCCGGTTGGACACTGATGAAAGAGTACTTCAAAGACCCTCAGGCGACCGCCACGGCCATACGTGACGGCTGGTTCTATACCGGCGACAACGTCAGGATGGAAGATAACGGCTTCTTCTATTTTGTCGACCGGAAGAAGGACATGATAAAGAGAGCCGGCGAAAATGTGTCGGCGGCCGAGGTGGAGGGTGTGATCAATGAACACCCGAAGGTCCTGGAGTCAGCGGCGGTGGGCGTCCCCGATGAGATCAGAGACGAGACGATAAAGGTATTCGTCACGCTGAAAGACGGTATGACGGCTACGG
>JAQTRN010000010.1:9117-12981 GCA_028711795.1 Dehalococcoidales bacterium
GAGGTGGAGGGTGTGATCAATGAACACCCGAAGGTCCTGGAGTCAGCGGCGGTGGGCGTCCCCGATGAGATCAGAGACGAGACGATAAAGGTATTCGTCACGCTGAAAGACGGTATGACGGCTACGGAGGAAGAGATTCTGGAGTATTGCCGCCAACGGTTAATGAAAACAAAAGTACCCTCCCGAATCGAGATCATTAAGGAGCTACCCAAGACATCAGTCGGCAAGATTCAGAAACACCTCCTGAGAGGCAGGAAATGAGCGGCAGTCCCAGTCGGAGAATGGAGAAGCATGACTGACCTACCATTACGGGAGGGCTTATTTCATATACCCGAGTCGCCCGGTGACAAACCATACTTAATCGGGAGCCGGTGTCGAGTCTGCGGCTATGCCTGTTTCCCGGGTAAGTCCGTCTGTGTCCGGTGCCGCCGCGACGACACCATGGCCGAGATTAAACTCGGCCCCTATGCCACCCTGGAAACATTTACCGTGATGCGGGTGGGCCCACACGATTTCCCGCCACCGTATGTTATAGGATACGTTAGAATGAAAGAAGGGGCCCCGGTATTCACACTGATAACTGACTGCGAGCCCAAAGACGATGCCCTGAAGCTGGGGCAAGAAATGGAACTGGTCATCGGTAAAATCAGAGAGGACAGCCGGGGGAATAATGTGATCGGCTGGAAATTCAAACCGGCCGAGAGGCAGGTCACGTGAAAAAGCTCGCCAGGGAGGTCTGCATAATTGGCGTCGGCATGCATAAGTTCGGCAAGTTCCTGGACAAGAGCCTGAAGGACTTGACCCGGGTGGCGGTCTGGAATGCGATACACGATGCCGGTATCGATGCCAAACAGATCGAAGCCGCCTATTTTTCCAATGTGTTGGCGGGACTGATAACGGGACAGGAGAGCATCCGGGGCCAGGTGTTCCTGCGGGACGCTGGCTTTGAAGGGCTACCGATAGTGAACGTGGAAGGCGCCTGCGCCTCGGGGGCGATTGCCCTCCGCGAGGCGATGATTACCGTTGGCGCCGGCGTCTATGATATGGTCCTGGCGGTCGGCGCCGAAAAGCTCTACCTTGATGACACCGCCCGGTCGATAGCGGCGATGGCCGCCAATACCGATGTCGAGTTTATGGCCGGACTGGGGTTCCAGTTCACCGGTAGCTACGCCATGACTTTACGCAAATACATGCAGCAATATGGCTGGACACAGGAGCATTTCGCCAGGGTGGCTTCCAAGAATAAATATAACGGGTCGTTGAACCCTTACGCCCAATACCAGAAACCAATGTCAGTCGAGGAAATATTGAGCTCTCGAGTAATTGCCTGGCCATTGACCCTCTACATGTGCGCCACGATGGGTGACGGCGCCGCCGCCGCCATCGTCTGCAGCCAGGAGATGGCCCGCAAAATAGGTGGCAAGCTGCCCGTTACCATAGCCACCTGTTGCCTGCGCAGCGGCGAGGTTACCGGCGAAGACGATGGCCAGAGAGGCATCGCCCGTGAAGCCTACGACACGGCCGGGTTGGGGCCGCCAGATATCGAGGTGGCCGAGGTGCATGACGCTATGGCCCCGGGGGAGATGTTCCGCATCGAGAAGCTCGGCTTCTGCCGCGCGGAGGAGATGGGGCAACTGATAGACCAGGGATACTTCTCACTGACCGGCAAGCTCCCGGTGAATACCAGCGGCGGGCTGGCGGCCAGAGGTCACCCCATCGGCGCCACCGGGCTGGCGCAGATTGCCGAACTGGTCTGGCAGCTACGAGGTGAAGCCGGGGCCAGACAGGTCAAGGGCCGGAATAGCCTGTATCCCCGGGTGGGTTTAGCCCAGAATAGCGGCGGTTATGTCGAAGGAAGTCCGGCTGCCCTGACGGTTACCATCCTGAAACGGGACGTTGCCTGATTAGACCATAGCGGGATGCCCGGTTATGGTACCCGCGCATCCTTATTGCAAATGGGGTTCCTTTGGTGTATAGTAAGGGTGGTGGTTTTAGTTTAGGTTATTTCGTACTCCTCAGAATTACGTCGGTCAACCTCGGATTCTCTTAAGTATTGGATGACCTTGCACGAGCCAACTAATGCAAAAAGGAGGTCATCTAATGACTTACACAGAAAAAACACTTCAGTGCGCTGATTGCGGGCAATCTTTTGCCTTCACGGCTGGAGAGCAGGAATTCTATGCGTCCAAGCTACTCGCCAATGATCCCAAACGTTGCCCCTCATGCCGCCAGGCAAAGAAAGCACAGCAGTACGGGAATAATGGTAACAGCTACCGAAACGATAGCTACGGCAACAGGTCCCCGCGTCAAATGTTTCCGGTAAAGTGCTCCGAGTGTGGCAAAGACACTGAAGTGCCTTTTGAACCCCGTAATGACAGACCGGTTTATTGCAGCGACTGCTACCGAAAAGTCAAACTGGCCGCATAGCGCTGATTAGACTTGGGGATACGGGACGAATCGTCCCGTATCCCCAGAGGTCAATATGAATATCTATGTGGGTAATTTAGCGCTTAACGTTACCGTCGAAGAGCTGCGGCAAGAGTTCGCGGCTTTCGGACAGGTAATATCGGTAACTATCATGAACGATAATTATTTCGGCAGCGGCCAGAACCGGGGATATGGGTTTGTTGAAATGCCCTTAGAGTCTGAAGGCAAAGCCGCAATCGTTGCCCTCCACGGGACAGCACTAAAGCTAAGAATAATTGATGTCATTCAGGCTCTGCCTCTTTCCAACAAGAAAGACGTGCCGTCCCTGGCCAGGAGATACAGCCTGTCTAACAGAACGGGGCGACGCGAAAGTATAGTAGACTCGACCCGAATTCTATGAGACAGATAATCTACATTTTACTGAGGAGTTTTGATGGATTTTGAAACCTTTAATCTTGACCCGAGTGTTATGGCGGGTGTGCGGGCACTCGGGTATGTTACTCCCACGCTCATCCAGATCAAGTCCTTCCCACCAATCATACAAGGTCGCGATGTCATTGGCCTGGCCCAGACCGGGACGGGCAAGACGGCTGCCTTCGTGCTGCCAATCTTGCAGCGGCTAATGCCGGGCCCGAGGGGGCAGGTGCGTACGCTCATTGTCTCGCCCACACGTGAACTGGCTGAGCAAACACACGAGGCTATCACCGAATTAGGACAGCAGACCAGACTGCGGAGTATAGCCATCTACGGCGGGGTAAGCATCGACCCGCAAATACGCCAGCTACGCAGTGGGGTGGAAATAGCCGTGGCCTGTCCCGGCCGCCTGCTTGACCATATTTGGCGGGGCTCCATTGACTTATCACATCTGGAAATCCTGGTAATCGATGAGGCGGACCGGATGTTTGATATGGGTTTCCTGCCCGATGTCCGGAATATTCTGAGGTGTCTGCCAGAACAACGGCAAACGCTGCTTTTCTCGGCCACTATGCCCGATGATGTCAGACGTCTGGTAAAGGACATCCTGCACAACCCGGTAACCATACAAATCGGCCGTACCGCGCCAGCAACTACAGTGTCACATACCCTGTATCCCGTACAACAGCACCTCAAAACAGCGCTGCTGGTGACACTCTTACGCCATACTGAAACGGAATCGGTACTGGTCTTCACGCGCACGAAACGCCGGGCCGAGCGTGTGGCGCAGCAATTGGAAAGAGCGGGCTACAACGCCACTTCATTCCAGGGTGACCTCCCACAGTACCAACGTCAGGCTATCCTTGACGACTTTCGTGTTGGCTCGGTCAAAATACTGGTAGCGACCGATATCGCCGCTCGTGGTATTGATGTCAAGTGTATCTCACACGTCATCAACTACGACATGCCCGATAGCATAGATGCCTACATACATCGCATCGGCCGTACCGGACGTGTCGACAG
>JAQTRN010000203.1 GCA_028711795.1 Dehalococcoidales bacterium
TTGGCGCTTGTTTTGGCGCTAAATTCGACCCGCCAGCCGATTCACTCAGACTTTAAACTTCGCAGCATAATATCAGGGTGACTCAATCAGAATTCCGATACCGGCTTTTTGCAGGGACGCCATATATGCCACCCGGGCTGAAGCGGGTGAGGCATGGAGAGCATACAAAGCAGAACATGGAATTGTGACGGGGTCGAGGGAAGTAAGCGAGAGTGGATTCCGCAAAGGGCTGACAAAACTAACCGGCGAAAACCCGGCAGATGCTCATGCATACCATGTGTTCCCCAGAAAGTTCGCTGAAAAATTCCAGGAAGCAGGTATCAGGTATAACGACGCTAAATTTGGCGCTTGGTGGGAAGCGACTGAGCACTTGAGCAAAGCAAAAGCCTACAATGCCAAATGGACGAGTTTTTTTGAGGCGAAGTCATATCGCACTCCGGAGGAAATCTTAAATCAAGGGAGGGATGTGAAAGAGCACATACATTGACCCACTAGACAGCCATTTCAGCACATACATTGACCCACCCGGAAGAAGACTCCTTGCGCAGACTCAAGACAGATAGAGTACCATTGTCGCAAAACGGGTTTGAGGAGCGGCAATGGCATTTAAGGAGGTATCCCGGGTGGAAGTTACAGAGATCATCCGGCGCTGGCAGGCGGGTGAGGGGATACGGGGATTGGCCCGTGCCACCGGCTTGTCGCGCAACACTGTTAAGAAATACCTTCGGGCGGCGGAGGCTTGCGGTCTGACACGAGCGGGGCCGCCCCCCAGCGAAGCCCAGATCGTGACACTGGTGCAACTCAATGTGGCTGGTCGCCATCCGGCAAACATCCCCACCGAAAGCTTGCTTAGCCCCTGGGCAGACCAGATTTACCGGTGGCTGAAAGAAGACCGGCTACAGGTAACGCGGATCCAGGAGTTACTGGAAAGCCACCATTGCACCGTCGACTACACCGCACTGCGGCGATTCATTGCCAGGAGGCAGTGGGGCAAGAATAGCCACCACACCGTCCGCATGGCGGACACTGCACCCGGTGTGAAGTGGCTGAGATGGACTTCGGACGTCTCGGCCTGTTGCTTGACCCCAAGAGCGGCCGAAGACGACTGGTCTGGGCCATGGTCATTGTGTTGGCTTACTCCAGACATAGCTTCGTTTGGCCTTTATTCGGCCAGCAACTCGACGACATTATCGAGGGGCTGGAATCCTGCTGGGCCTTCTTCGATGGCATCCCGAAATACCTGGTGATCGATAACTTCCCGGCGGCGGTGGCCGTCGCCGATCCGCTCAATCCCCGGCTGACGCGAGGCTTTCTGGAATACGCCCAGTGTCGGGGCTTTTTTACCGACACGGCGAGGGTGCGCCACCCTCAGGATAAACCAAAAGTGAAGAATGGCGTTCGTTTCGTGAGAGAGCGCTTCTTCAAGGGGGGCAATTTCCACGGATTGGCCGACCTTCGCCTACAGGCTAAACACTGGTACCTGCAAACGGCCGGACAGCGAGTGCATGGCACAACACGACGCTTACCGCTGGTCGTCTTTCATGAAGAGGAACAAGCCAAACTCCTGCGATGGAACGGTGAGCCCTACGATGTGCCGGACTGGCGCAATATCACCGTCCATCCCGACCACCATATTGCCTACCGGTATGCCTTGTATTCAGCGCCGTCGACCACTTGTCCGCCGGGGACTAAACTAGAGGTCCGGGGAGACCGCAAACTGGTACGCCTCTACCGCCGCGGTGAGCTGGTCAAAGTGCATCCACGACAGTCACCGGGCGGGCGAGCGACAGACCCGGATGATTATCCGGCGGAGCGGACGGCCTACACGTTACGCTCTCCCAACCATATGCGCCGCCAGTTGGCCGAACTGGGCGAAGATGTCGGCACCTTTGGGGAGCGATTACTCGGCGGTCCGACGCCCTGGTCAAAACTGCGTCAGGCACAGAAGGTGTTGCGGCTGGGCGAACGCTACACCCCGGCTCGTCTCAACGCAGCTTGCCAGAGGGCACTCGCCGTCGACCTGATCGATGCCCGCCGACTGGAACGTATTCTGATGGAAGCCCTGGAAGAGGAAGCCACGCCGGTGACCACATCCACAACCCTGCCACCCGGCCGGTTTGTCCGCCCCGGCACCGTCTTTGCCCTTGTGCCCCACAAACCAGAGGAGGAATCTCATGAGCACCACCACCGAACTGAAACCGCTGCTGAAGCGCCTCAAACTGGGGGCGATGATGAACACACTCCCGGAACGGCTCGCTTTGGCCCGTCGTGACCAGCTGGATTATGCCGCTTTCCTCCAGATATTGCTTGCCGATGAAGTCGGGCGGCGTGACACCATGAGCCTGGAACTCCGTTTGCAAAGGGCTGGATTTGACGAAATCTGTCGTCTGGAGGATTTTGACTGGGACGCCGGCATTACCCTGGACCGCCGCCTGCTGGATGTCGTCTTCTCGCTTGATTTTCTGAGCCGCCACGAGCATGTGCTGTTGGTGGGTCCAGTAGGCGTTGGTAAGTCCTTCCTGGCTCAGGCCCTCGGCTACGCTGTGGCTCGCGCCGGACACACCGTGCGCTTCACCCGAGCTGACGCCTATTTTCGAACTCTGGCACAAGCACGGGTCGACCACTCCTTCGAAAGAGCTTTCCGATCGTTTCTGCAGCCCGACTTGCTCATCCTGGATGACTTCGGGCTGCAGCGACTGAACAGCCAGCAATCGACGGACTTTTACCAACTCATCATCTCCCGCCACCGCCAGTCCAGTTTTGTTGTGACCAGCAATCGGGCCATTGAGGAGTGGCAGGGGCTCTTCGATGACGACATCCTCGCCAACAGCGCCCTCGACCGGCTGGCCAACGCCAGCTATCAAATCGTCATCGAGGGAACCAGCTACCGGCAGCGGCAGTCTCCACATCGCCGCAAGGAGGTGCTTGACGCCATGACCAGACCATGATAAAACAATGACACCGCCGGGTGGATCAATGTATGTGACGACCGGTGGGTCAATGTTCGTGACGATTCACACTAACGGATTTGCTAACCCAAGAAAACACACAGCAGAACCATTAACGGCGTCCCTGCAAAAAGCCGGTATCGGAATTCTGATTGAGTCACCCTGATATTATGCTGCGAAGTTTAAAGTCTGAGTGAATCGGCTGGCGGGTCGAATTTAGCGCCAAAACAAGCGCCAACATGGC